>JBQTJD010000411.1:0-8342 GCA_052387475.1 Anaerolineales bacterium
GTGCGCAGCACGGGCACCGGGCCGGTGACCAGCACCTCGACCGTGTCTGGCAGCACAGTGGGGATCAAACCCGGCCCGAGATTCTGAACTTCGACCGGGCGTTGAACGGAGACGGTATCGATGATCGGCTCGATGCTGATCTGCACCAGCACCGTCGGTTCGCCCACCGGGAAGATGCCTTCCGGCAGCACCAATGCCAGTTCCTGCGTGATGTTCTCACTGGCGCCGCTGATGTCAAACGGTTCAGTTTCCACAAAGCCGGGTAGGGCGCTCACCTGGTCGCGGTCGGATGACGACACTGTGACGATGAGCGGCGTGACGATGTAGTTGGTGAGCCGGTAACCCGGCGCGGGGACGCCGCGATAGACGAACTTCACGGCCACGTCGCGGAAGCCCTCTTTTTGCGTGATGGGCACCTGCACCTGCACCGACGCTGGGCTGATGGTGACAGCGTCGATCCGGCGGCCATCGGCGTCAATTGCGACCAGCGGCACGGCTTGATTGAAAATGGATTTGAGACTGGCTAATGACACGCCGGCGATCAGTTCACTCACGCGCTCGACGGCGGAGGCCGGCCCGGTGATGCTGGCCGAGGTAAACGCCAGCCGCTCGTCGCCCACATCGTAACCGGCTGAGGGTTCGCCATCCTTCTGCACCCGCACGCGGATTTCGCGCGTGGCCCGGCGCTCCAGCGCCACTTGCACGGTGCGCGCCGGGGCGATGTTGGTCACACGCACGCCGGTCGCGGTTCGTAAAAACTCCCACTGCAACGGCACGTCGTACACACCGGCGTCGTATCCCGAAAGGTCGATGAACACACGCACTTGTGACGCGCTGAGCGACTCGACGACGCTGCGCGGACCGCGCACGGTCAGCGCCACTTGCGCTGAGGGCGGGCTGACGATGATCAGGTCAGGCGGCGGCGCGCCGAGATCGACTTCCACCACGCCCGGCAGTGGCGCGTCCTCGAACGGGTTGATTTCGCTGACCGAGACGAACCATACAACCGTCGCCAACATCAACGAAATGAGGAGTGAACTCAACGAGTTCAATGAAAAACGCATCGCCTAATCCCCAATCGCCTCGTTGTTGCGCGATGGGCGCGGCTCGCCGCGTGGCGCGCGCTCCATGCCCAGCAACCCGATCAGCCAACTCCAGCCCGAGCGTTCGCCGCGCGGCCGATAAAAGGCGTTGAGCACGTGCATCAAGCGTTCCTGCTCCAGGCGGCGAATCATACGCCCGTTGTGCACCACGCTAACAATGCCCGTCTCCTCCGAGACCACCACCGCCACCGCATCGCTGACTTCGGTGATGCCAAGCGCGGCGCGGTGGCGCAGCCCCATCTGCCGGTCGGTGGCGATGCCGACGGAGGTGAGGGGCATCACGCACGCCGCTGCCACGATGCGATCCTCTTTCAAAATCACTGCGCCATCGTGCAACGGCGTGTTGGGATAAAACACTTGCAACAACGCTTCCGGTGTTACGGCGGCGTCCAATCGCACGCCGGTGTCGGCGTATTCTTTCAGCCCGGTTTGCCGTTCAATCACAATCAATGCGCCGTGCTGTCTTTCCGACAAACGCTGGGCCGCTGTCGCGATGGCCTGGATGACAGGCTGTGGGTCGGCCGCGCGCGCATTCCATTGCAGGTTTGTGCCGGCCCGGCCCAGCCGTTCCAGCCCGCGCCGGATTTCGGGCGCGAAGATGACGGGGATGGAGATGAGGATGGCGGGGAAACTCTGCGCCAACAGCCACGAAAAGCCAGGCAGTTGCAAAAAGCGCGTCAGCACCGTGATGACGATAGCCAGCAGAATGATGCCGCGCAGCAACGTCAGCGCCCGGGTGCCACGCAGCAGCGCCAGCACGATGTAGATCGTGATCGCCACCAGCGCGATATCCAACACACCGAGCCAGCCGATTTGGAGAAAGTAGTAGGCGATCTCAGATAAGACTTCGGACACGGCGATTTACGATTAGGTGGCGGTCTGGCCCGGGAGGCGCTCGCCGCCAGGAGAACACCGTCGGAGGATGTCCGACAGCTGCGGGGATCGAGATGACTGACGGCTACGCGTTCTGTAGTTGATCCAGCAACTGCTGATACGGCTTTGGATCATCCGGCCCCAGAGACAAAATGGTGCGCAATGTTTCCATGGCCGGCTGATTTTGGCCGTTCTGCAACTGAATATCACCCAGTTGATCGTAGCGGGTGATGGCATCGGCGCGGCGGCCCTGATCCTGATAGACCCGCGCCAGCCGCGCGATGATGGCAGTATTATCCGAATGGCTGTTGAGCAACTCTTCGAGCAGTTGGGTGGCGGCGCCAAGTTGCCGTGCAGCGAACAAGTCTTTGAGGTACGCGTCGAGTTCCACCATCGCCTGCCGGGCATTGGCTAAACGGAAGTTGAGATCGATCAGGGCGATGCGGGCTTTTTGGTCGGTCGGGTCAATGCCCTTGGCCTGCTCGTAGACGCGTACGGCGTCACGCCACTGTAATCGTTGCATGTCGATGTCGCCCATCTGGTGTAGCAGGGCGAGGCTGGCCTGCCGCGCGCCGCTTTGCTGGGCGAGCTTCAGGGCATCGGCAATCGTTTCGCGCGCGGTTTCGAGGTCGGCCAGGTCGTAGTAAGTCCGCGCCAGTTCACCGTATTGAGTCAAGGCCTCATCCGCGCGCCCCGCCGAACTGTACAGTTCAATCAATTCCCGTCGCGATGGAATATCCAGCGGGTTGATCTTGAGCACTTGCTGCATCAACCGCGCCGCACGGCCCACCTCACCGCGCACCTGATAAGTTTTGGCGATCACACGGTACTTGGTCGCGGCCATATCCTGCCGGCCCTCGGCCACCAAAATCTCGGCCATGCGGATGTGGACGGGCAAATAGGTGGGCGAGGCCTCGAGCGCGTACAAGGCCTCCTCCATCGCGGTGGCGTAGAACTTGCGCCGCATGTAGTCATCAATGCGATGGAGCGACTCCATCACGCGGTCGTTGCCGGGGGTCGTCAGCGTATCGGCCAGCGCGGAGACGAGGCCGTCCTCGCCCGCATCCAATTGCTGCCGAGCCTGTTGTGCGCGCTGCTCCCAGTTCTCGCCCGAGAGAAAGCGCCGCAGCGCCGGAATTAGTTTGCTGAGTTCCACCTCGTCCGTGCGGGCGTACGAGTCGGCCAAAGTTTCGTAGGCCTCGGCCAGCCGGTCTTGCCGGTCGGGCGCGATGAGTTTCATGTCCAGCCGCTTGAGGGCTTCGAAGTAACTATTGAACGACTCGCGCGCGTCGCCGTTGCGCGAATACGCTTCGCCCAATCCGTATAGCGCGCCGAGCATCACCGCTTCATGCCCGATGGAGGCCGTCAAATAGGGAATGGCCTCCTCCGCGTTGCCTTTTTCCAACTGTAACGCGCCGAGGATGAAATGAACGAGCGGATGATCAAGCCCGGCGTCGAGCGCGGCCTTGAAGTTGCTGAAAGCCACCTCCGGGTTGTGCGAGGTTGCGCTGGTGAGCGCCTGCCCGAGGAACATCACCACTTGAGCGCGTTGGCTTTGCTCATCCCGCGCTGAGCCGCGTGTGAAGACGCTGACCGATGAGCTGCTCTTGCTGGTATCCGCGTCCTCTTCAAACAACATCTCGGCCAGCCGGGCGAAGGCGGTTTCCTTGGCCGCTCCCAGTGGGGAGGCATTTGTACCGGTAGCGGCAGCGCCGTTGGCCGACGCTTTGGCGTCGGGGCTTTCGGCCAGCGCCCCTGGCGATAGCATGCCAGTGCCGCGCTTGGCAGCGCGATTGACAGGCGCGATGGGCCGATTGCGCTTCAGGCTTTCGGCGGCGGCGCGCAATTCCGGCAGTTGCGGGTCGAGTTGCCCCGCGCGTTGCAGCGATTGCCCAGCCTTTTCCACCTCGCGCGTGCTTTGGAAGATGCGAGCCAGATCAATATATTCGAGCGCCGCGGCGCGCGACTGGTTGGAGTTCTCCAGCGCGCGCACCAGACGCAGCCGCGCGTTCAGGTTGTCGGGCGCGATGGTGACCACCCGCGTCCACAGTTCAATCGCTTTTGGCACGTCCCGTTTGGTGAGGTGCATCTCCGCCACAGCCAGGTAAGTCTGCGCGGATTCGTTCAGCCGGCCCTGCTTTTCAAAAATCTCGCCGACCTTTTCGGGGGCTACCGGGTCGCCCGGAGCCAGCATCGCGGCGCGCTGATAGGCGGCCATGGAGTCGTCAAGCCGGTCAGTTTGGAAGAGGGCAAAACCGAGGGCGGTGAGCGCGCCGACGTCGTCGGGGAACTCGGTCAGCGCGGCGCGGTAGTAGGCGATGGCGCGTTCCCACTGTTGATCCCACGCCGCCGATGCGCCGCGGCTCATCGCTTGTTCAAAAGTGGCGCGATTTCCAGCCATAACGAGGCGAGTATAGCACAATCATTTTGCGCGGCGAGCGAAAGTTAGCGCCCACTCACAAACTCTCACGTAACATCCCGCATCTCCTCCCAATTCTGTCCGCTGCGCGCCTCCACGCCTAGCGGCACATCCAATGTGAAGGCGTTCTCCATCACGCGCCGCACCACCTGCGCTGTCTCCTTCACTTCCTTCTTCGGACACTCGAACACCAACTCGTCGTGCACTTGCAACAGCATCTTGGCGGAGAGCCTGGCTTTGGCGAGGGCGGGGGGGATTTCGAGCATGGCCTTCTTTACAATGTCGGCGGCGGTGCCCTGGATGGGCGCGTTGATGGCCTCGCGTTCGGCGCGTGCACGGGCGATGGCCGCCTCGCGCGAATTCGCGCCGCTGCTGCTCAAGCCGGGGAAATACCGCCTTCGTCCCATCAACGTCTCCACGTAGCCCTGCTCAACGGCTCGCCGCTTCGTCTCGTCGAGGTAGCCTTTCAATCCGGGGAAGCGGGCGAAGTAATTTTTGATGAAGTCCTCAGCCTCCGCCAGCGTCAGCCCTGTCGTCCGCGTCAGCCCGAACGCGCCCTGACCGTAGAGTATCCCGAAATTTACAGTTTTGGCCGTGCGCCGTTGTTCCTTCGTCACCTTCTCTGGCCGCACCCCCAGCATCGCTGCGGCAGTGGTGGTGTGGATGTCTTGCCCTTCGAGAAAGGCGCGCCGCAACCCTTCATCCTTTGAGTAATGCGCGGCGATGCGGAGCTCGATCTGCGAATAATCCGCCGACAGCAACACGGTGCCTTTCGAAGCGATAAAGGCCTTGCGCACCCGCCGCCCGAGTTCCGTGCGGATGGGGATGTTTTGCAGATTCGGATCTGAGGAAGCAATGCGGCCTGTGACCGAACCGGCCTGGTTGTACGAGGTGTGCACGCGCCCGGTGTCGGGATTGACGGCCAGCGGCAGCGCGTCCACATAGGTGGACTTGATCTTTGCCAGTTCCCGCTGTTCGAGGATCAGGCCGATGGCCGGATGCAGCTTGCGCATCTCCTCCAACACGTCGGCGGCGGTGGAGTATTTGCCGGCGGCGGTCTTGCGACTTTTGTCCGGCGGCACGAGTTGCAGTTTGTCAAACAACGCCTCCGACAGTTGCTGCGTGGAGTTGATGTTGAACTCGTGCCCGACCTCTTTGTAAATCTTCTTTTCGAGCTTGGTCAGTTGCTGATCGAGTTCCTTTGCCAGTTCGGCCAGATGCTCTGTGTCGAGGCTGATCCCCGTCATCTCCATCTCGGCCAGCAACGGCACCAGCGGCATTTCCAAATCGTTGAGCAGCCCGAGTTGCCGCTTCTCCTCCAGTTCGGGCCTCAACGCCGCGACCAGCCGCAGCGTCACATCGGCATCGGCGGCAGCGTAAGCCGCTGTGCTCTCAATCGGCACACGTTCCATCGTGATCTGTTTCTTGCCCGTGCCGATCAACTCGGTGATCTCCGTCATCTCCACGCCGAGCCGCACCATTGCCAGTTTCTTCAATCCCAAACTATGCGAGCCTGGGTCGGTCAGCCATTCGCCCAGCATGGTATCCATGCCCAGCGGCGCAATGCGCAGACCATGGCGGGCCAGCAGGATGTAGTCAAAATCGATGTTGTGCCCGTGCTTTGGGATTTTTGGATTGGTGAGCGGGCCGCGCAGCGCGCCAATCACTTTTTCGATGGGAAGCTGCTGCCGTTCGGCGTGGCCGACCGGGATGTAGTAGCCTTCGCCCTCGTTTACCGCCAACGAAATGCCGACCAGCTTCGCCTGCATTGGGCTGACGCTGTCGGTCTCGGTGTCGAAGGCGATGCCGTTCGGCGCGGCGTTCAGCGCGCTCACCATGTCGCTCAGCGCGGCCTCGTCGGCCACCACTATCGCTTTTGTTGGCCCGTCATCACGGCGCGGCACGGCGGCGGCGGGTCTGGCCTCCCCAAACAGCCCCATCTGCGCTCCGGGCGCTGAGGGTTGACCGCCGTCGTCCGTTGTCTCCACCGGCAATCGCTTCAGCAACGAGTTGAACTCTAGCGTGCGGAACAACGGAAACAGCTTCTCGCGATCCAACGGCTTGACGCGGCAGGCTTCAAGTTCAAACGGCAATTTGAGATCAGTGACAATAGTGGAGAGTTTGAGCGAAAGATACGCCGCGTCTTTGCCCGCCTCGAGTTTGTTCTTGAAGCGCGCGGGCACTTTCGCCAGGTTTTTGTAGATGGCGTCGAGCGAGCCATACTCCTGCAACAATTGCGTCGCCGTCTTTTCGCCGATGCCGCTCACGCCGGGGATGTTGTCGCTTGTGTCACCGACCAGGGCTTTGTAATCAATGTACTGCTTCGGCGTCAGACCGAATCGGGCTTTCACTTCGTCCGGCCCATAATCCACCGCTTCCGATAATTTCTGGCCGGCCAGGTTGATAGTGACGTGTTTGTCGGCGAGTTGCAACAGGTCGCGGTCGCCGGTGATGATCTTGACCGTGACGCCCGCCGCCGCGGCGCGCTTCGCCACCGTGCCCAGCACGTCATCGGCTTCATAGCCTTCCGCCGTGAGGATCGGAATATCGAACGCGGCCACCACATCCTTGATCCGCTCAATCTGGACGTGCAGTTCGTCCGGCATCTTCTCACGTGTGCCTTTGTAATCGGCAAAAAGATCGTCGCGAAAGGTGCGGCCCAGATCGAAGCTGACAGCCAGGTAATCGGGATGATCCTCGGTGAGGAGTTTGAACAGGACTGCCGTGAAGCCGTACGTGCCGGCGGTCGGCTCGCCGCTCTTCGTGACCCAGCGGTTGGAGTCGCCGCCCGCGCCGGTGAGGGCGAAGTACGTGCGATAGGCAAGGGCGTGACCGTCAATCAAATAAAGGGATTTGCGTTTGGGCATAGCGGTTCTCGTTTGTAGTGCGCGTTTCAGCGCATGGGTTGGGCGCTGAAGCGCCGACTACGAACCGACGCAGTATAAAACGGAAGCACCATGATGGCAAAACTCCAACTCTTGCTGTCCAATACCAACGCTCACTGGTTGCTCATCTCCACTCCCAAGCCGTATAATCGCCCTACACCGTAATCAGGAGCATTGCGTGTCGTTACCTTCCAGCCCAGTCGAGACGGAGATTGCCTCCGACTCAACCTCCAGCAACGCAGCCGAGGTCGCGCCTGCCAATCCGCCGTCCCGTTTCGGGTCGATTGTCCGCGAGGTCGTCGAAACAATTTTCCTCACCGTCATCATTTATCTGGCCGTCAACTTCGCCACCGGCCGTGTTCGGGTGGAAGGCGAGAGCATGGTGCCCACGCTGCATCCCAACGAATATGTGTTAATTGATAAAGTCTCGTATATGTGCGTGCCGTGGGCCGAAGCCTGCTGGGGCCAGCCAGAGCGCGGCGACATCGTCGTCTTTCACTATCCGTTGGGCACGGAGCGTGATTTTATCAAGCGCGTCATCGGCTTGCCGGGCGAAACAGTCAGCATCGCCGGCGGCGTGGTCAGCGTCAACGGTCAGCCGCTCACCGAGCCATACATTGCCGCCCCGTCGCAGACCAATAACACGTGGACGCTCGCCCCGGATCAGTTTTTTGTGATGGGTGATAATCGTAATAACTCGTCCGACTCGCGCAGTTGGGGCCCGCTGGATAAGAAATTCCTGGTCGGGCGCGCGCTGGTCGTGTACTGGCCGATGGACGCGTGGCAGATTGTGCCCCATCATGATTACGGCCTTGCCGCCGCCACTCCGTGAGATGCGAATGACCGAACCCACTCATTCCGAAGTCAAATGCTCACATTGCACGAGTGGATCGTTGCAGGCCTGTGGCGTCACGCTGGTGCGCAAGCTGGGCCGGCATTGGCTGACGATCCCCAACTTCGCGGCCTGGCGGTGCGATGTGTGTGGCCGTGTGGAGTACGATGCGCAGGCGTGGATCGGGCTGACGCTCGTGCTCGAGGCGCACTCGAAACGTGTGGTGCGCG
>JBQTJD010000412.1:0-2810 GCA_052387475.1 Anaerolineales bacterium
GGATTTATCTTTGGTGGGGCGATGGCTACGCGGTGGTGGGCGCGTTCAGCAAATTCGAGCCGGGGCAAAAGCGGGTGGGCACATGGCGCGGCAGCCCGGACCCGGGCGAAACTCAGGTGCAAGTGACCTTCAAAGAGAAAAGCGGCCGGACACTCGTGACAGTCCTTCACAGAGGCTTCGGGTCGGGGCGCGCGTGGCGCGAGTGCCGTTCGGGCTTTGAAAACGCATGGCCTGCCTCACTGGAAAATTTGCAATCCATCCTCGAGACCGGTGTGGATTTGCGCTTCGCGCGCCGTCCACGGCTCGGCATCAACTTCGGCGATTTCAACGCCGAGATCGCGAAGAAGCTGGGCGTGCCGGCCAAAGCCGGCATCCGGCTGGAGGGCACAGCGGAAAATACGGGCGCACGCGCGGCGGGATTGCAAAAGGACGATGTGCTCGTCGCCCTCAACGGCCACAAGCTGGCGGACTTTGGCGCGTTTGGCCCGGCGCTACGCGGGTTGAAGGCGGGCGACAAGCCAAAGGTCGTTTTTTATCGCGGCGCGAAGAAGCACACTACGCCGCTCGAACTTTCGTCGTGGCCCATTTCCACGGTTGCCGCCACCGCGCAAGAGCTGGCCGCCGCGGTGCGCCCGATGCACGCCGAGGTGCGCGAACATCTGGCTCAGGCCGTGCAAGGCCTCAGCGAAGAACAGGCCGCGCGCCGCCCGAGCGAAAACGAGTGGAGCGCGAAAGAACTCATCGCACACTTCATCCTGAGCGAGCGCGATTATCAGGGTTGGCTGGCCGATATGCTCAATGATGTGGTGATCGAGGACTGGTTGCAGATGCAGCCCAATGTCCACGAGCGAGTGCGCGCGACGGTGAGCCGCTTTGGCGGGGTGGACGCATTGTTGCAGGAGTTGCGGCTCGCCGGAGAGGAGACGGCTTCTTTATTGGAAAACCTCCCGGCCTCCTTCATCCAAAATCGCAAACATCTCTATCGTCGCGCGGCGCTCTGGTTGACCGAGGGCTTGCTCACACACTGGACGGACGAACACGGTGAGCAGATGCGCCAGACCGTTGCGGCGGCAAAGTGATTCAGTCACCTTATACAGCTACGCGGTCTGTCATTCCGAGCCGCGCTTTTCGGAGAGGAATCTCTACTGATGATCAGAGATTCCGCGTTCTTCGAACGACGCTTCGCTCGGAATGACATTCATCCGTTGCGTAAGGGAAGTTATTCATCCCACAAGGACAAAGAGCCGTTATGAATTCGTCACACAAGCCTCACGGTTACACCACCGTCTCGCCCTATCTGATTGTGGATGGCGCCAGCCGAACGATTGACTTCCTCCTGCGCGTCTTCGATGCGGTCGAGCTGCGCCGCTTCCCCGACCCGACCGGCAAGCTCAGCCACGCCGAAGTTCGGATAGACGATACTGTGCTGATGCTCGCAGACGGCGTCGAGGGCTGGCCGCCGATCCCTGCCAATGTGCATGTTTACGTTCCGGACGTGGATGCCACTTACCGGCGCGCGATCGCAGCGGGCGCGACCTCGATGCAGGTGCCAGTGAAGAAGGACGACGCCGACAAACGCGGCGGGGTGAAAGACGCTGGGGGGACGACGTGGTGGATCGCCACGAAGGTGGAATGATCACCAGTCATGGATGAGACCATGAATAAAGCCAAACTGCTCGAGGAGTTGCACTCCGCCCGCGCCGAGTGGGACGCGCTGCTGGCCGAAATCGGCGAGGCGCGAATGACGGCGCCGGGCGCGCTGGGAAACTGGTCGATGAAGGAGATTGTGGCCCATCTCACCGGTTACAGCCGCTGGTTCGTGAATGCGTCGGAGGCCCTCTTCCGTGGCGAGCCACCGCCCCGTGAGGGCACCGAGGGTTTACCCTTCGATGAGGTCAACCGGATTTACGTGGAACAGGCGAAGTCCCTTTCACTGGCCGAGACATTGGCCGAGTCGCGCGTGGTCTCTCAACGTTTGATCGAAATGGTGGAGAAACATTCGGAGGAATTCCTCATTCAACCGCAGCAGCTTCCGAGCGCGCCGGGGCCGTTCGTGGTGTGGCACATCCTGCGTGGCAATGTGTACGATCATTATCGCCTGCACACGCGCGAATTCCGCGTTCGCGCGCTCTATCGCGAATTGCTCGACCGCTGGGATGCGCGCGACGCAAAGGGCTTCGCGACCCAATTCACCGAGGATGGCAGTTGTGTCGGCTTTGATGGGAGTCAGATGAACGGGCGGGCCGACATCGAAACCACGCTTAGCCGCATTTTTGCCGACCACGTCACGTCGGCGTATGTCGCCAAGGTGAGGGAGGTGCGTGGGTTGACGCCGGACAGCGCGGTGCTGCGCGCGGTGGTAGGCATGGTGCTGCCTGGCGCGTCTGACCTCAACCCCGCCGTCAACGCGGTGCAAGCGCTCGTCACTGTGAGGGAGGCGGGCCAGTGGCGCATCGCGCATTTTCAGAATACGCCGGCAGCGTTTCACGGGCACCCGGAACTGGCAGAGCGTTTGACCGAGGAACTGCGGCAGGTGCTGCGCGGCAAGGCTAGGTGAGTGGGCTGCGCGGCAACCCGATCTGCCTGCTCACGCGCTTGCCAGACTGAGGCCCATCTCGTCGTCCGCGAGCAGTTGCCACAGAAGGTCAGGCAACGGATACTACCCGAATGAAACCACCCAAGAAAGCCCTCGGCGATTTGCCCATCATCCCATTTGAAAACCAAAAAGCCTGGGTGGCCTGGCTCGCGAAAAATCACACGGCGTCTCCCGGTCTGTGGCTGCAACTGGCCAAGAAAGCGTCGAGCATCCC
>JBQTJD010000413.1:0-8225 GCA_052387475.1 Anaerolineales bacterium
GCGATGCCGATGTGCGCGCCGATGATGGTGGCGATGGACGAGTCTGCACGGCTTATCTCTTCCATGAGGATGCAGTAGCCGATCTCGCCGCCGCCCATGCCGCCGTACTGCTGCGGGAAGGGCACGCCGAACAGCCCAGCATCGCCCATGATGCGAAGCAATTCCATGTCCGGCTGACCGGCGCGGTCCATCTGTTTCGAGCGCGGTCGAATCTCCTCTTCCGCAATCTCACGGATGAGGCGACGTAGCGCGGCGTGGTGAGGGGTGAAAGTAAAGTCCATAGGTTTCGTTAGATTGCGTGAAACGTGATGCGTGAAACGTGGGGTTTGGTCATGACGAGAGCTTGGCTAGTAACCGAACCCATCCATGCCAACGAATCACGTTTCACGTTTTACGCATCACGCCGCAATCGTCACTCCCGCCGATTTGAATTCTGTCTGTGCGATCAGCACTCGTTGCACTTCGTCTGTGCCGCCGAGGATACGCAGAGCGCGGGCATCGCGGTACACGCGACTGATGGTGTACTCATCACTGAAGCCGTAGCCGCCGTGAATTTGCAACATCTTGTTGGCCGCGTCCTTCGCCACGCGTGCGCCGAGGTATTTAGCGATAGTTGCGGCGTGCGCGAAGTCATTTCCCGTGTCGGCCAGCCACGCGGCGTGATAAAGCGTGTGTCGCAACGACTCAATCTCCACCCGGCAGTCGGCGATGTAATTCTGCATCGCTTGTTTGTGGGCGATGACGGTCCCGAATTGCTTGCGCTCCGCCGCGAACTTCACGCCGAGGTCGAGCGAGTTCTCCGCACAGCCAAGTGCGACAGCGGCCAGCGCGATTTTCAATTGGTCGTAAGCCCGTTGGGCAATCGCCGCGCCGCCGCCCGCCACTCCGAGCAATGAGTCCTCAGGCAGCTTCACGCCCTCGAAGTACACGGTGCGGATGTCGAGGCCGCGCAGGCCTAATGTTGGCTCGCGCTGGCCAAGCATGACATTCGGCGCGCTGGCTTCGACGATGAAGGCGCTCATCGCCTTGGCGTCGGTCTTGGCGAAGACGACGTGCAGCCCGGCGGGGCCGGCGTTGCTCACCCAGCTCTTCACGCCGTCGAGGTGCCACGCGCCGTTTGCGTTGGCGGCGCGCGTTTGTAGTTGACTGACATCGGAGCCGGCATCCGGCTCGTTCAGCGCGAAGGTGCCCAACTCGCCACTCGCCAATCGCGGCAGATAGATTTCTTTCTGTGCGTCGCTGCCTGCGTCCACAAGCGTTTGCGTAGCGAGCGAATTGTGCAGCGCCACCGTCACCGCTGTTGAGAGGCAGTGCTTGGCGAGTTCTTCGAGCAGGAGGCAGTACGTCAACGTGTCCATCGCCGCACCGCCGTATTGTTCGGGAACCGTCGCGCCGAGGAAGCCCTGCGAAGCGGCCTTCTTTAGCAAGTCGCGCGGCGGCTCCTCGGCTTTGTCGGTGTGTTCGGCGACGCGCGCCACTTCCTTTTCCGCGAAATCGCGGAAGAGGTCGCGGAACATGGTTTGCTCTTCGGTCAATGAGAAGTCCATCGTTGTGTGGACGATAGACGATGGACGAAGGACGAAAGTGGAGGAGGCTACTTTCGTCTTCCGTCATTCGTCCTTCGTCTGTTTCAGCTTCCTCAACTCCTCTTCCAACTTCTGCTTCTCGTCTTTGAGTTGATCAATCTCTGCCTGCAACGCGGCCTTGGACTTTGGCGCGGAGTCCTGACCCCATACCTTGATCGTGCTCTCGGCGCGCTGCATGCGGCGACCCCAAACGAACCACCATGCGGCACTGAGCAGCGCGGCCAGCAGCACCGCCACGCCCGCCTCGGCCCATGAGTTTGTCAACCACGCCCACACGCCCATCAGCAACAGCACCGGCAGCACGTAAAACAACACGCCCATGAACCAACGATTGCGCTCGATGCGCGCCATCACAATCACGCACGAGGCGAGAGCGAGGGCCAGGGGGAGGAGGGTGGACCAATTCATGGCTGGGGTGACGAGTGACATGTGACTAGCCCTGGTCACTCGCCCGTAAGCGAAGCGACTGTCACTTGTCCTTAAACTGAGGCTGCCGTTTCTGCAAAAACGCGCTCACGCCCTCGGCCATGTCCTCGGTGCGCACGGCGACGCTGACTTGCTCTGCTTCGACAGCGAGGCCTTCGGCCAGTGGCTTGGCCGACCCGACCGTGATGGCGTGCAGCGCGGTGCGGATTGTCATCGCGCCTTTGGTGGAAATTTTCTTGGCGAGATCGCGCGTGGTCTTGAGCACTTCCCCCCCCGGCACGACCTTGTTGACGAGGTTGAGCCGGAAGGCCTCCTGCGCCGTAAGCTGATCACCGGTGAGGATGAGTTCAATCGCCTTGGCTTTGCCGACGAGGCGGGGTAGCCGTTGCGTGCCTCCCCAGCCGGGGATGAGGCCGAGGTTGATCTCCGGCTGGCCCAGTTTGGCGCGGTCGCCAATGATGCGCATGTGGCACGCCATCGCCAACTCCATGCCACCGCCCAACGCCACGCCGTTGATGGCGGCGATGAAGGGCTTGCCAGCGTTTTCGATTTTGCCGAAGACGCTTTGGCCTTTTTGCAGAAAAGCGCGCGCCGCCGGTTCGCCCGCCTCGCCTTGCTTGAGCAGCGTGTCGAAGACGTTGATGTCGGCTCCGGCGACGAAGGCCAACTGCCCGCCACCTGTGATCACTGCCGCCTTCACATTCTCATCGGCCAGCACGTCATCCACCACCGCACTCAACTCATCGAGCACGGCGTCATTCAGCGCGTTGACCGGCGCATGGTCAATAGTGATGGTGGCAACGCGGTCTTCGATGCTCAACTTCACAAACTGTCTCTCTGCCATTGTCTTTGTCCTGTAGTCTGTTGGTCGGATAGTCGAGCAGTCTGACCACTTGGCTACTCGACCACTCGACTTTCCGACTACGCTGAATACTCGTGAAACCCTCGCCCCGCTTTGCGCCCGAGGCGCCCGGCGCGCACTTTCTGCCGCAGCAGCCGGGCGGGGCGGAAGCGTTCGCCGTATTGCGATTGAAACTTTTCCAACTTCTGCACCACCACATCGAGGCCAATCACATCGGCGACGGCCAGTGGGCCCATGCGCTCGCCCTCATACGTCATCCCGCTGCCGGCGATCATCGCCATGTCCACATCGCCGGGCGAGGCCACGTTCTCCTGCAAACACAGCGCGGCCTCGTTGATGAGCGGCAGGATCAGCCGATCTTCGGTGAATGAGCCGGGGTTGGCTTTCACTTGGCCGCTGGTCTGCAAGTCCGCGATCATCTTCTGCACCGGCTCTTCACTGTTGCCGGCGTACCCGTAGAAACCCGCGCCGCTCTTCTCGCCGAGACGGCCGGCCTGAATCAACAGCGGAAATAAATGCGCGCCCTTCATCCGCTCGCCGTACTCGGTTTCGAGATACGCCCCTACATCCGCGCACACGTCGAGGCCGAGCATGTCCATCAGCAGGAACGGCCCCATCGGCCAGCCCCAGGCCTGCATGCGTTGATCAATTTCGTTCGCGCTGCTCGCGCCTTCTTCGAGCGCCAGCACCGCTTCGTTCATGTACGGCATGAGCAGGCGATTGACGAGGAAGCCCGGGCACTCCTTCACCACCACCGGCAGCTTGCGCAGCGATTCGGTGAAGGCCACTACGTCATCGACCGTGTCCTGCGCCGTATCGAGGCCGGGGATGACCTCCACCAGTTTCATCACGCTGGCCGGGTTGAAGAAGTGCATGCCGACCATTTTGCTCGGCCGCCCGAGCGCCGCGCCCATTTCGCTGATGGAGAGCGCGGAAGTGTTGCTGGCCACAACAGTGTGTTCGGGCACGACCTTGGCGATGTCGGCGAGCACCGTACGTTTGAGCGCCATACGCTCGGGCACGGCTTCGATCACAATGTCCACGTCGCTGAAATCGTCATAGCTCAGTGTGGGCGTGATGAGGCCGAGCTTGCTTTCGAGGTCGCCCGCCGTCATCTTGCCCTTATCCACCCGGCGCTGATAGATGCTGCGAATGCGCTCCATGCCTTTGTCGAGCATGGCTTGCTCCACATCCTTCAACACCACGGGCAGGCCCGAGAACGAAATTACCTGCGCAATCTCCGCGCCCATAGCCCCCGCGCCGACGACACCAGCTTTGAAGATATACATACTCGTTTACTCCTCAAGTACGTAAAACGTGTTGCGTGAAACGTGATCCGTTGTTATTGCTTGGCCTGGTCAACTGCCAGCCGCTTGGCACAACCGAACCTCACGTTTCACGTGTTACGTTTCACGCTCACCCAAACGCGAACAAATCTCCGATAGACTGCTTGTGATAGTTATGTCGGATCGCTTCAGCGAACTCCGACGCAACTGAGAGCACCTTCATATACGGCAGCCGCTTCTCTTTCGGAATCGGCACCGTGTCGGTGGTGACGATCTCGTCAATTTCGGGGATGGCGCTCAATCGGTCAATGGCATCGCCGGTGAAGACGCCGTGTGTGCAGACCAGGCTGATGTGGCGGATGCCGTTCGCGAGCAGCAACCGGCTGAGGGCAATGACCGAGCCGCCGGTCGCAATCTCATCGTCGTAGATGATCGCGCGCTCGAAACCCTGCACCTGCTTGCCGATGATGTCGTCAATCTTCACCCGCCAATCGGATTCGCGTGTTTTCTCGGCGGCGATGGCCGGCAGCCCAAGGCCTTGTCCAAAGCGCGCGGCGGATTTGGCCTGACCGCTATCGGGCGCGACGACGATGGTGTCTTTGAGTTTGCGTTTCTTGAAATAGTTGACGAACAACGGGCGCGCCGTGAGCGGGTCGGCCGGGATGCCGAAGAAGCCGTGCACCTGCGGCGAGTGCAACTGCATCGTCATCACGTGCGTGGCCCCGGCGGTCTGCAACAAATCTGCAATCAGCCGCGCCGTGATCGAAATGCGCGGCGCGTCTTTCTTGTCCGAGCGCGCGAACGAGAAGTACGGGATGATGGCATGGATTTCGCGGGCCGCTGCGCTGCGGGCGATGTCGAGCATCATCAACAGTTCGAGCAAATGGTCGCTGGCCGGCGGGGTGAGTGTCTGCACGATGTACACCGTGCGCGAGCGCACGCTGGCTCCGAGTTGCACGAACAAGTTGTCGTTGCTGAAACGCGACACGTGCGTCGTATCGAGCGGCACACCGAGATGGCGCGCGATGCTGGCGGCCAGTTCCGGATGTGAGCGCCCGCTGTACACACGCACATCGTTTGGGTCGAGGGCTTTGACTTTGCGCGCCATCGCGTTACGCTCCACTTCGTCTGACAATTGCCGCGGTGACTCCGCCGCCCATTGCGCCAAGCATCGCACCCACCACCGCGCCGATACACACGCCGATCAGCCCGCCCACCGCACCACCCCCGGCTGCCAGCACAATCGCGCTTGGATCAACATTGCCCGGCGCGACGGCCAGTTGGTTGAACATCAGCGCGGTCACCGCGACGCTAACCACTGTGCCGAACAGCCCGCTCACCAGCCGGGCGACCAGCGCGGCGAACAATCCGCCAATCGCGCCGTCGCCCACATCCACTTCACCGGAGCGCCGGGCTGCCAGACTATAGCCGGCGCCGACCAGCAAATCAAGCAGGAGGACGCATAGGCACATCAGGCCACTGATTGCCGACATCACCAAGAATGGCGTTTGATCCACGTCCCCAGCGTCCACGCCAGTAAGGAACGGCGCCAGACTGAAATAAGAGACGACTGTGCTGATCATAGCCACCAAAAATTGAATGGCCGCGCCGACACCGGCGGCGATCACGAACGGCCCGGACTTGAAATGCATCTCAGTTCACGGCCTCAACGACCAGTGCGCTGCCTTGCCCACCCGCCGCGCACAGCGTGGCGAGGCCGTACTTCACCGGGGTCTTGCCCTCGACGTTGCGGCGCTTCATTTCATGCACGAGCGTAACCACGATGCGGCAGCCCGATGAGCCAACCGGGTGGCCGAGCGCAATCGCGCCGCCGTTGACGTTGACGCGGTCCCAATCCCACTGCAATACGCGGCCCACCGCCAGCACCTGCGCGGCGAAGGCCTCGTTGATTTCGATCAAATCCATCTGTTCGATTGTGAGTCCAGCCTTATTCAAGGCTTTGGGCACCGCGCCCGCCGGGGCGATGCCCATGCGCTGCGGCTCCACCCCAGCGAAGCCATAGCTGACGATGCGGGCCAGCGGCGTGTAACCGAGTTCTTTCGCTTTGTCCGCCGACATGATCAGCATCGCGCTCGCGCCGTCGCTGATGCCGCACGAGTTGGCTGGGGTCACGGTTCCACCGTCGCGTTTGAAGATGGTGGGGTAGAGGGCGGCCTTTTGCACGGTGAGGCCAGGGTTGATGCTCTCGTCTTGCGTGATTTTTTCCTTCGCCACGTCCTGCCCGGCGGCGCGCGTCGTCACTTCGACGGGCACGATCTCCTCGGCGAACGTGCCCGTGCGCGTGGCCATGAACGCCTTCTTGTGCGAATTGACCGCGTACTCGTCCTGCTCCTTGCGGCTCACTTCAAACTCTTCGGCGAGATTTTCACCCGTGCGGCCCATCATTTGCCCACAGATCGGGTCGGTCAGGCCCTCCCACATCGCGTCGGTGAACTCGCCGTGGCGCAGCTTCAATCCCCAGCGCGCGCCCTTCACGATGTAGGGGATGTTGCTCATCGATTCGACGCCACCGACGAGATAATTGTCGCCGTCGCCGACTTGGATGCTGCGCCAGGCTTGAATGATGGCGTCCATGCCCGAGTCGCAATTGCGAGCCACCGTGTACGCCGGCACTTCTTTGGGGATGCCGGCCATCAATGACACCACCCGCGCGATGTTGGGCGCATCTGACGGCTGCGCGATGCACCCGACGATCACTTCGTCAATCGTCGCTGGGTCGAGCTTGGTGCGTTCGAGCAAACCGCGAATGACGGCGACGGCCAACTCTTTCGCGACTACATCCCGAAACACACCGCCATGATTGCCCACCGGCGTTCGCACACCATCCACAATGACAACGTCCTTCATAAGACTGACTCCTTGCATCGAAAGAAAGAAGGGAAGCGCGTTTCCTTCCTTTCCCTTCTTTCCCTCATTTCCCGTTGTTCTTCATCCCTCGCAACAAAATATCCATTACTCCGTCGTACAGCGTGCGCACATCCTGCGCCAGTATCTCGCGGCGGAGCGGGTGGCTGGTGAGCACGAGCACGCCGTTGAGGGCCGCCCACGTCGAACCGGCGATCTGGCGCGGGTCGCCCGACGCAAGTTCGCGCGCCTGGATGCCCTGCTCAATGGCGCGCACCAACCAGTGCAGGCCGCCGAGGCTGCGATGCAGAATTGTTTGATACAACTCGCCGCTGATTGATTCGCGAAACTGGCCGCGATCAAAGGCCATCATCAAGTGAAAGTAATCCGGCTCGACTTGATAAAACTCAAAGTAAGCGGCAGCCAACCGGCGCAGGCGGGCCTCGGCGTGATCGGGCGCGGACTCGTCGTAAGCTTTTTCCAAACGGGCGTACAGCGAGTCCAGCCCTTCGATGACGAGGTGGCCGAGCATTGTCTCTTTGCTAGGAAAGTAGAGGTAAACCGTGCCCTTGGCCACCTCGGCTCGCACGGCGATGGAGTCCACCGTGGCGCGATGGAGGCCGTCCTCAAAAAAAACCTCCCGCGCGGCAGACAGAATCGCGCTTTTGCGATCTTCTTTCTGTCTCTCGCGGCGGGAGGCGGTAGCTTCTCGGGTCATTTCTGACTGGCGGTCATTCACTGACTGATAGTCATTTTATTAGCCTTCGCAGCGTGAGTCAATGGGGAGATTCGTAAAACGTATTCCGTATTGCGTACCATACGAAATGTACGCCACGCCCTACGTTATAATCGCGCCATGCCCATTCGTGTGCTATCCGAAGAACTCGCCTCGCAGATTGCGGCGGGTGAGGTGGTGGAGCGGCCCGCTTCGGTGGTGAAGGAATTGCTCGAAAACGCGCTGGACGCCGGGACGCGCACAGTCACCGTGACGGTAGAGGGCGGCGGGCGTCATCTCATCCGCGTGGCCGACGATGGCAACGGCATCCCCGCCGCCGAGGTTGAGTTGGCTTTCGCGCGGCACGCCACCTCCACACTCGCCCCCTCCGACGATTTGTTCCACATCGAGACTGTGGGTTTTCGCGGCGAGGCCCTGGCCTCGATTGCGTCGGTGAGCCGGGTGGGGGTGATGACGCGCGCCCG
>JBQTJD010000414.1:0-3264 GCA_052387475.1 Anaerolineales bacterium
TAGAAGGTGCGTCGCACGTCGGTCATTCAACCGCGCGGTCAACCGCCAATCACTTCGACCGGAAATCCCACGCCAGGATGCGGCCATGCGGCATCAACGACGGCTCGATGCCTTTGTCTATTGCCCAGTACAGCGTAGGGTAGGCCAGCCAAACGGTGTGCGCGGCCTCGTCCCACAGCCGTTGCATCTCGATATACTTCGCCTCGCGCTCCTGGACATCGAAGGTCTTAAGCGCGTCAAAATGCAACTTGTCGTAGTCCTCGCTGCACCACTCCATCCAGTTCCACACCGTCACCTGGTCGCACAGGAACCACACCGTAGACCACGACGGATCGGGGCTGGTGATGAAGCCGACCTGGAACAGTTGCATGTTCTCGAGCGCCTTTTCGCCGAAGGGCGCGTCGGCCCGGGTGGCGTCGTCCTGCACCACGATGTTCACGGTGATGCCGATGTCGGCCAGGTTGGCCTGCACCACTTCCGCGATCGTCTTCTCGCGCTCATTCTCGCCGACCCAGAATTCCAATTCCAGATCGCTCACCCCCGCCTCGGCCAGCAATGCCTTCGCGCCTTCGACATCGCGGTCGTAGCACGGCGCGTCAGCCCAGTGACCGAGTTGGCCAGGTGCGATGATGGTACAGGCGCGCGCCCACTTGCTATCAAACGCTGCCTCATTGATGGAGGGGACATCCACCGCCAGCCGGATGGCCTGCCGCACTTTGACGTCCTGCAACTTGGGATGCTGCACATTCATCCCCACCCACCAATAGACAATGGTGTCGCGTTGCACTACGTCAAACCTGTCACTGGCGGAATAGCGGTCAAGGTCGCTCGTGGCAATCTGGCCGAAGTCGAGGTCGCCGGCATCCAGCGCCACGCCGGTGGCATTGTCCTCAGTGATGAAGATCATATGAATCTCTTCCCACTCGGAGGGTTGGGCGTAGGCCGAGTTCGCGCCGCCGTAATCGGCGAAGCGCTTCAGGATGTAGCGGTCTTGTTGTATCCATTCAGCCACTTCGTAGGGGCCTGTCCCGATGGGGCTGGTGGGGTATTGGTCGCCCAGTTCGGTGACCGCTTTCTGAGAGAGGATCACGCCGCTCATATACGGCAGCGTGGTCGTCCATAGCGCGGCGAATGGCTCCTTAAGTATGATCTGGCCCGTGTACTTGCCCGTCACCTCCACGTGATCGAGCGCCACCCAGTCGCCCGCGTAGGGCGAGTCGAGCGCGGGATCTGTCAGCCCCGCGATGCGCTCGTACGAAAACTTCACATCGTCGGCAGTGACCTCGCCGTAGCCGCCGTGAAATTGGATGCCTTCCTTGAGCTTGAAGTCAATGGTCAACCCATCCGCCGAAGGCGTGATGGACTCGGCCAGCGTGTTGACCACTTCCCACGTGCCCGGTTTGTAACTCACCAACCCTTCGTACACGGCGAGCATGACCGGCTCTTCACTGCCGATCCAGAAAGCGGGGTCAGCGTTTTGCGGGTCGCCGGGCAAACGCATACGAAAGACCTTCGGCTCCTCGGGCGCGGCGGTGGGGGCCTGAGTGGGCGCGGCAGTGGCCGCCGGTGCCTGTGTCGCAGCCGGCGCTTGCGTATTGGCGGGCGCCTGAGTCGCAGGTGCCGGGGTGGCCGGGCTACAGGCCGCCAGCACCAGGCTGAGGATGGACACAAGAGCAATGAAGCGGAATCGGTTGTTCATCTTTCTCCTCCAAGTCACGATGTCACGGAAACTTAAGTCGCGATGTGTAATCGGCCCCGGGACCTCCTTTCATTGGCCCAATAGATGGCTATTCATCCAGTTGAGCAGCGCTTCATTTTGAGCGCGGCGGATTGGCGGAGCACCGTTAATCGAAGCGGAGTGCGAGCTATTTGGAAAGCGGAGCATCTCTGTCTCGCAGCCGGTTGATTGCAACACCGCATAGAATTGTTCGGATTGCTCGGCGGGGCAGCGAAAGTCATTCTCGCTTTGGATCAAGAGAGTGGGCGTGATGCAGCGGTGAGCATAAGTGATGGGCGAGCAGCGGCGATACACCTCCGGGATTTCGTAGGGCCGGCCGCCGAGGATTTCCACGACCCACGAGCGCACATCGGTGGTGCCGAAATAGCTCACCCAGTTAGTAATTGGATTCTCGGCGACAGCGGCCTTGAACCGCTGTGTCTGTCCAACGATCCAGCAGACCAGGTTTCCACCCGCCGATGCGCCATAGCACCCCAATCGTTCCGGGTCAGCCAGGCTGCGAGCGACGGCCACATCCACGCCGGCCATTAAGTCTTGATAATCCAGGTTGCCCAAATCGCCGACGATCTGCGCGGCGAACTCGCGCCCGTAACCGGAGGAGCCGCGCTCGTTGACGATGAGCACGCCATAGCCCGCGCCGACCAGCATTTGGAAGTCAAAACAAAACGGCTGGCCGTAGCTCATGTTGGGTCCGCCATGAATATAGAGAACGGTGGGGTAGGGCGCCTTGCCTGCCGGCGGCCTCAGAAACCATCCCTCGACGAGCACGCCATCAGGGCCGGGGAAACGCAAGTGTTCAACCGCTGGCAAAGCGCGTTCCGCGAGCAGGCTTGTGTTCAAATGAGTAAGCGGGCGTTCGTCCTCACCGTTCAACCGGGCGATGTAGAGATCCATCGGGCTATTCATCTGAGTGGCGCCGAAGAGCAAATGGGTGTCACTGGCATCCGCCACGGTGCACGCCCGCTCACCTGTGACGATGGGGGTTGCCGCCTCCAGACCCGTCAACGCGACTCGATAGAGGTGTGAGACGCCGCCGTCTTGAATCTGAATAATGACCGCCTGTCCATCGGGCGACACCTGTAGGCTGGGGGTATAAACGTAGCCGGGCAGCGCCGGCACATCATCGGATAGCAAGGCACCCACGCCTGATTTGAGGCTGGCGGTACGGCAACGCGGCTGGCCTCCATCTCTATCCACCAACCACAGATCATAAATGGATTCGCTCAACACTTCGGACGGCGCTCCGACGAACACGATACCTTCACCACTCGGCAGCCAGGCGGCCGAACTTGCGAAACCCCACTTGTCAATGATCGTGCGAACTTGCCCCTCCAGGTTGATCACGCGCAATCTGGGCAGATAATCGCCTGTGTCCGGCTGCAGGCTGGCCTGGTAGAGCAACTCCTGACCATTGGGCGACCACTGAGGATTGAAGTTGTTGCCATCGTCCCAGGTGAGTTGTCGAAGCTCTGCGCCATTGGCACGCATCACAAAGATGTCTTGCAAGGCGTTGTCCACGTAGCCCA
>JBQTJD010000415.1:0-2925 GCA_052387475.1 Anaerolineales bacterium
CTACACCGGAGAAGGTCTGTAATGGATGCTCGTGGCAGTTGCTGGGGCAGTGGTGCAGAATCACCTGCCAGCTCATGGCCGAAGGCGGAAGCGTCTCGTCCTCCGGATCAATAGCCGAACCTGAGAAGTTGATCACATCGCCGACTCTCCAGGTGGTGCCGGCTGCCGGCGAGTCGATGCTTGCCACAGGCGGCTGGTTGGTGGGCGGTGCGCCTGAAACGTCCACGTTGTCAAACGTTGCGGTGGTGGTGGTAGTGTTGTTGCGGCTGGTGACAGGCAGACCAACAAATACGTTCTGGCCCATGCTGATTGTTGCCGTCCCAACTAATACCCAGTTCACCCCATCGCTGGACTGGTAGGCGCTGAAGGTAGCTCCACTCCGCACCAGCCGCACCCAGTGAGGAGCGACAGCCGCTGTGCCTGCGGTGCTGACCGAGCTCCCGCCTGCTGTCAGGCGCCGCACAAAGGCAACCCCATTAGCCCGCATCACAACCAAGGCCGCGCTGGGCGCGTTAGCCGCCAGGCTTTCGCGAATCATCACTCCTGCTTTCGCCGCCGCGTCCGACTTCAGTTGCAACGTCGCAACGCGTGCGGTGATCGAGCCGTCTCCGCTCATCGGCTGGTAAACGTAATGGAAGGCGTCGGCCGCACCCCCGATGTCCGCTCCCGAGCCGCGCACGGTGAAGGTGCCGTTATTGAAACTGGCGCTGCCCGCCACGCCGACGCTGCCAATGTCCTGGCTCGACCAGGGACTGGGCAAACCACCTCCCCCGCCACTGGTGAATTGAATGTGGCGGACACTTCCGGTCAGAGCGACATAGTACAAGTCGCCGTTCGGACCAATCTCCAGGTCTACCGGAGCGGCCGCACCAGCGACGAAAGTCCGCACTAACCCCGGCGTTGGGACACCATTGGCGTCCCTTAGCATCGCCCAGATGCAGCGGCGAGAATAGTCGGCGAAGAACAGGGCACCCTGATATTCGGCCGGGTAGTTCCCCCCCGTATAGAACGCCAGCCCGGCTATCGCCGAGCCACCGGTCCCACACTCCTCCCCTGGCACGACCCGATTGTTATGGTGATACGCCAAGTAAGGGTTGGTGATAGTGCCTGGCTCACCATAAAGACCTTCACAGATGTTCAGATCAGCGCTGTCATAACCGGCGTGACGGTTAGGTCCTTCGTAGCAGGGCCAGCCAAAATTCTCCACTGTGGCGTCGGTGGGATTCACGACCCGGTTGAGTTCCTCCCATTCGAGCCAGCCTACGTCGCCGATCCATACCTCGTTAGTGCCAGGGCGGATGGCGGTGCGAAATGGATTGCGCAATCCATAGGCGATGATACGGCGAGCATTCGGGTCGGCATGCCCGGCCAGCGGATTGTCCGGCAGTGCCGCGCCCGTGGCGGGATCAACGCGCAAGATCGTACCACTCAGCCCGACCGGGTCGCCGCTGGTGCGCAGGTCCTGGCCGCGCAGCGCGCCGCCCTCAGCGGTGGGCGGGGTTTGAACCCCGCCTACACCGCCTGGCGGATCGCCGCAGGGGTTGTTGACCGGGTCGCCTCTCTGCCCGTAGTCCACGAAGCCAAAGCTGGCCCCTTCGCCGCCACTGACGTAAAGCGCTCCATCGGCGCCAAAGGCCAGGCTGCCGATCGAGTGCGAGGGGTACTGCTGGCACCAGTCCTCGATCAGCACCTGCTCACTGCCCGTCATGACGTTGCCGCTGGCCTGCAGGCGCGATACCCGTCCGCTGACGACACACTCGTCGGGGCACGGGTCCGAATAGACGCCGGGCGTGCCCCAAAGCGGTGCTGTTCCGCCGATCGCCGCGTCGTGTGTATAGCTCACGTATACATAAGGAATAGTAGGGAAGTTTGGGTCGAGCTTGAAGTCGATCAGCCCCCGGTCCCACCAATTGTGGACTTGTACATTCAGGTCGGCAAAGATCGTTGGCGTGGTGTCGGTCAGGCTGTCGAAGACCTTGATGATGCCGCTCTTCTCGGCGACAAAAACCCGGCCATCGGTGGCGAACTGGACAGCGGTGGGCTGGGTCAGCCCATCAAAGACTTTAAGCTCGATAAAACCCGGAAGCGGCGCGGCGCGGGCACCCCCCGCCGGGAACAGAATCAGAATGATTAGGAGAACCCGCACGAGGAAAGAATACGCACCAAGCCTGTGGAGCGCACGTGCCGATGGCCGATTATTGGTTGACGTTTTTGAGGACATAGCACACTTCCTTGCTTGGTGGGTGCCTTTCAGGCTGGGGGCGAGTTTGCTCCAAGCCCGCCCTTCGACTGCGAAACTGCGTTTCGAGCTCAGAGCGTGCCTTGAGCGGCGTCCGCAGAACGCCAGCCGAAGGGACGCGGTCGGCGAGCGGGTTGCCCCTTAGTTGAAATGCACCCTCGCTTGGTTTACAACTATGGTCGGCTGCATTGAGTTAGCCGTAATCCACAAAGCTTAAGCGGATTCACGAGCGGGTGGGAACTACTGCTCAATCAATCCCTGGGTATGAATAAACTCGGCAAAGAGCTGGGCCTTTGCTAAAGCACCCGCCTCATTGACGTGACGTCCGTCGGCCCAATAGCGCGTCTCTTGTGGCATGACCTCAGCAAAATCGAATAGGGGTACATGATGGCTAGTTGCCACCTCGTTTACGACGTTATTATTCTCCTGAAAGCCTCGCTGATAATATTCTTTGGAGGCGTAATCATTAAGGTGCGGTGAATAGGCCCAGGTTGCCAACATGATCTCTACGTCGTGTTCTTTTGCGATCGCGATCATATTCTCCAAGTTTCGGCGGAAATAGAGGGGGGGGTTCTTCTCTAAGATTTCAGTTGGACCGACATCGTCCCCACTGAGGCGAAATTCATACGGCCAACTCAGATAGGTAGGTGAACTCACAAAATCGTCAATGGAAACTTGACGCGTCA
>JBQTJD010000416.1:0-9588 GCA_052387475.1 Anaerolineales bacterium
AGCGGCAAAATCACCTGCGTCTCCGGGTCGCCGAAGCGGCAGTTGAACTCGATGACGCGCGGCCCGTCTGCCGTCAGCATCAATCCCGCATACAACACGCCGACGAACGGGCGGCCCTCGGCCCGCATCCCATCCACCGTCGGTTTCAGGATGGTGCGGGTCACTTCATCAATCAGCGCCGGTGTGCCGATTGGTGCAGGCGCATACGCGCCCATGCCACCAGTATTCGGGCCACGGTCACCGTCGAAGATACGCTTGTGGTCTTGCGCAGGCGGCATGACAGCCACCGTCACGCCGTCGGTGAAGGCCAACACTGAAACTTCCTCGCCCTCCAACCGTTCCTCAATCACCACTTCGTCGCCCGCCGCGCCGAACTCATGCTCAAGCATGATCTGGCGCAACGCGGCTTCCGCATCGTGCAAGCAATCCACCGGATTGCCGCAGTCGGGCACGATGACGCCCTTGCCCGCCGCGAGACCCGAGGCTTTGATGACAACGTTGTGTTCGGCGGTGAGCAGATGCCGAAGAGCGTCGTGGAAATCGGTAAAGGATTGATGAAGCGCGGTGGGTATACCGTGTCGCGTCATGAACGCTTTGGCGAACGCTTTGCTGGCTTCGATTTGCGCGGCGGCCTGCGACGGGCCGAAGACCTTTATCCCCTTGGCCCGCAGCGCATCGGCCAGCCCGGCCGCCAACGGGGCTTCCGGCCCACTCAGCGCAAGGTCCATGACCCGCTCACCTGCAAAGGCCACGAGCGTTCGTGTGTCGTCAGTTGCAATTGCGATATTGCTGCTTGCTGTGCCAGCATTGCCCGGTGCGACGTACAACTCGGTGAGGCGCGGCGACTGCGCGATCTTCCACGCCAGCGCATGCTCTCGCCCACCCGAACCGACTATCAGTATCTTCTTGTGTTCTCGTGTACTTGACGGGGTTACATGGTGACCGTGTGGTTCACCTTGACACCCCGTCACCGTGTCAGTCATTTAACCCGCGTTGCCGCAACGTTTGTTCAATCTGCTCGAAGCTAATGCCGTATCGCATTGCGATCTCTCGCGCGTAACTTGTGCCGAGCGGCGGGCCGGGCCGGATGCGAAACGTGCGTTGCGCGTCGGCGCCATTAGCCGCAGGAATCGCTTCCGCGATCAGGCTGATCACTACGCTCTCGCCTGGCGTTTCGGCATTCATGGTCTGAACTTGTTCTGCCAACTCGTGGAAATGCGTGGCAAAGATACCACGAGCGCCCACGCGGCGAAAGCCGCGCAGCACATCGCGCGCGAGATACAGCCCCTCACTCGGCGCGGTGCTGGCAAACGTCTCGTTGAATAACACCAAACTGTGGCGCGTGGCTTGCTTGAAAATCTCCGCGACGCGTTTGGCTTCCTCACCCAGCCGCCCGGCGTCCAAATGCAACTGCTCGGCGCGGGTGAAGTGCACGTACACCGCGTCCACCGGGCTGAGGCGCGCGGACTCGCCTGGTACATGCAGCCCGGCTTGAAAGAGCACGTGCACCAAACCGACGGCCTGTGTGTATGTCGTCTTGCCGCCGCGATTGGGGCCGGTGAGCACGGCTAGCCGCCCCTCCGGCCCGAAGCGCAGATCACTTGGCACCATCGTGGACCGTGGCTCTGGAGCCGATCCCATTATCCGCAAAGCAAGGTTGATGTTGTACAGACCGCTGATCGCTGCGGCGCGCTCATCCATTGGCGCGATCTCCGGTCGGCACATCGGCAGCCCGGCGGCTCGCATCGTCCTAATCAACTTCACCCCGCCGAGATAAAACGCCAGCTCCGGCGCGAGTTCCACCAGCCCTTGCCCATTGACGGCGTGATAGTGGCGCAGCGTCTCGGCAATGGGTTTGGCGATGTCGGCCAGCACGCTTTCGAGGTCACGGAAGAGTGGGGAGAGGAACGGACTCTCCATCTCGGCCCGATAGCCGCGCAGGGAGTCCGCGCCGCGATTGGGAACCGCGTGCAACGGGGCGAGGCCCGTCTCCTCATCACGTCCGAACAAACGCGCCAGCAGCGACTCGCCTTTGAATGGTTTGTCGTGGACGCCCAGCAGCGTCGCCGCCACGGGCCGCAAGCGTGAGTCGAGATTGACGCCGACGCTGAGGCTCTGCACGCCACGCAAACGCTGAGCAAGATCGGGCAGTTGCGCTTCGAGATGCAGAAAGGTCGCGTCCTCACGGATGTCGTCGAGCCGGCTCAATAGGGCGCGCAACCCCTCTGAGCGAAGTGCGCCTTCTGCTGCAAGCAAAGCTTCACGCAGGGCTTTGACCACGGTGACAAAGGTCTCCAGCTCAGCCAGCCGCCACACCGTTTGATAAAATATGCTCTCCTGCGTGCTGCGAAAACTCGGCGCCTGCAGTTCTTCGAGTTCCGGCAACAACGTCTGGAACTGAGCCGTCAGGTCGGGCAGACGCAGCAAATCGTCGAGCACGTCCTGCCGATAGCGGATGACATCAGCGTGGCTGCACAAGTCGAGCAGCAGGCCTTCGATGAAATTGTGATGGGCGAAGCCGCCGCTGAGTGCGCGAGTCAGGTCGGCCAATCCTAGGTTGGTCGTCGCGCCATCAAGCCAGCGACTGCGACGCGATGTGAACGCGCGGGCGAGGGTGGGGGGCCAGAGAAGGCTCAGGGCAGGTGGCATGTGGTGAGTAGCAGGTCGAACATGCAACCTGCGAACCTTCAACCTGCTAATGCTCTTTCAAATCCGGTCTTCGTCTGCGTTGTGTCAATCTCAATCGGATACACGCCGGTGAAACAGGCATTGCAATAACCGGTCTGCCGGCCCAACGCTGTCATCATCCCGTCGAGCGAGAGGAAGTGCAGCGAGTCGGCGTCAATGTGGTCGCGGATTTCATCAATCGTCAATCGGTGAGCAATCAGTTCGGTATACATCCCCATATCCACGCCCATGAAACACGGGTGTGCGATGGGCGGACAGGTGATGCGCATGTGGACTTCGCGCGCGCCCGCTTCGCGCAGCAGCCGCACTAGCGGGCCGGCTGTCGTGCCGCGCACGATGCTGTCATCAATCACCACCGCGCGCTGCCCACGCAGATTCTCCTCCAGCGCCAGAAACTTGAGCGCCACGCCCTGCTTGCGGAGCGAGTCGGTGGGTTGGATGAAGGTGCGGCCAATGTAGCGATTCTTTATGAAGCCGTCGTTGTGCGGCAGGCCACTCGCTCGCGCGTAGCCGATGGCGGCTGGCGTGCTGGAGTCAGGCACCGGGATGACGACATCGGCCTCGACCGAGGCTTCGCGCGCCAATGCCTCGCCCAACCGCACGCGCACTTGATGCGTCGTCAGCCCGTCCCAAAAACTATCCGGTCGTGAAAAGTAGATGTGCTCGAACGTGCAGCGAGCGAGTTGCTTCTCCGGCTCCTGCGCCTGGCGCACGCGCAACGCGCTGTTGCTCAACGCCACCACCTCGCCCGGCTTCACCTCGCGGATGGCCTCGCACCCCAGCGTCCGCAGCGCGCCGGTTTCGGAGGCAACCACATGCCCGCCGCTTGGCAAGCGGCCGATGCTGAGCGGATGAAAGCCATACGGGTCGCGCACGGCATACACACCGTCACGCGTAAGGATAGCCAGGCAATACGCGCCGCTCCATTTGGGCATCACGTTCTCGATGCGCTCAGCCCACGTATCGCCCGGAGCACCGGCCAGCATCATCGTCATCACTTCGCTATCCGACGAGGATTGCAGACCGACGCCGCGTTGCAATAGCTCGCGCCGCAACTCGGCGGTGTTAAGGAGATTGCCGTTGTGCGCCAGCGCCACCGGGCCGTGGATGGTTTCGATGAGGAAGGGTTGTGCGTTGCGGACACTGGAGGAGCCGGTAGTGGAGTAGCGCGTATGGCCGATAGCGAAGTGCCCGCTGAGCGGGGCGAGGTTTTGTGGGTTGAACACCTGCGCCACCAACCCTGAATCTTTGTGCATGCGGATGGCCGCCCCATCGGAGACGGCGATACCAGCGGCCTCTTGCCCGCGATGTTGCAACGCATACAGTCCGAAAAACGCCATGCGCGCTACATCTTCATTCGGCGCGTAAATGCCGATGACGCCGCATTCGTGGTGAGGTTTATCCATGGATACTCCAAAAATTTAACCGCGAAGACGCAAAGAACGCGAAGAAAAATTTGATGCGCTGCGCGTCTTCGCAGTTATATCTCAGATTAGTGACCTGACCGAGTCTAGCCGTTCGGTGAGCAATTGCAAATCATCCATGTACAACGTGATGTGGCCGAGTTTGCGCCCGGCGCGCGGCGCTTTGCCATACACGTGTAAATGCGCGCCCGGGATGGCGAGCACTTTCTCAACGTCCGGCAGCTCGCCAATCAAGTTGACCATCGCCGCGTGTCCGCGCATCGCCGTCAAGCCAAGCGGCCAGCCGAGTATCGCGCGCAAGTGATTTTCGAACTGGCTAGTCTCCGCGCCCTGAATCGTCCAATGCCCGGAGTTGTGCACGCGCGGCGCCATCTCATTGGCGAGCAATTGGCCGTTGCAATCGAAGAACTCAATCGCCAGCACCCCGACGTAGTTGAGAGCGGCGAGGACACGAGAAGCATAATCTTCGGCGATGGCTTGGAGAATTGGAGAACTACAGGGGGCCATTGATACACGCAAAATACCGTCGCGGTGCTCGTTCTCCACGAGCGAATAAAACACCGTCGCGCCGTCGCGCCCGCTCGCCGCAATCACTGAGACTTCACGCTCGAACGGTACAAAGCCCTCGAGCATGAGCGGCGCACCGCCGAGTTCGGGCCAGGCTGCGTCCACATCGTTTGCCGCGCGCAATACGGCTTGCGCTTTGCCGTCGTAGCCAAAACGCCGTGTCTTCAAAACTGCCGGCAACCGAATGTTCGCGATGGCCGCCTCCAGTTCGGCGCGCGAGTTCACCGGCGCGAAGGATGGGGTAGGGATGTTCAACTCGCGGAACAGCGCCTTCTCATGCAGCCGATCTTGCGCGGCGTGCAACGCGCCCGGCGTCGGGAAGACGGGCGCAAACTGCTCCAGCCATAGCGCCGTCTCCATCGGTACGTTCTCGAACTCATACGTAATCACATCCACGCCATCGGCAAAGCGCCGCAGCGCGTCGAGGTCATCATATTCTGCAATCACTTGCTCTGCGATCTGGCCGGCGGGTGCATCGGGCAGCGGGTCAAGAAAGCGAAAACGCAAACCGAGCGGATAACCGGCCAGGGCCAGCATCCGCCCGAGTTGTCCAGCGCCGAGCACGCCGATGGTCGTCATTGCGTGATTGAGTGATTGAGTGATTGGGCGATTGGACGATTGAGTGATTACCCGCCCAATCACGAATTCACAAAATCGCTCAATCGACCCGAGGGTCAGGATGATCCAGCACATTTTGCATTTGAGCTTCTCGAAAGACGCGCAGTGCCTCGCGGAACTGCGGATATTTGTTGGCGAGGATGGCGGTGGCGAGCAGAGCCGCGTTCACTGCGCCCGCGCGACCGATGGCGAGCGTACCCACGGGTATCCCCGCTGGCATTTGCACAATCGAGAGAAGTGAATCCATTCCCTTGAGCGCCTTGCTTTCCACCGGCACGCCAAGCACTGGCAACGCAGTCTTGGCCGCCGTCATACCGGGCAGGTGTGCGGCGCCACCCGCCCCAGCGATAATGACCTCCAGCCCGCGCATCTCCGCCGTGCTCGCGTACTCGAACAGCAAATCGGGCGTGCGGTGCGCGGAGATCACCCGCACTTCATGCGGGACGCCGAGTTGTTCGAGCGTCTGCGCAGCGTGCTGCATCGTCTCCCAATCGGATTTTGACCCCATGATGATGCCAACCAATGTCATTGCGTGATTGTGTGATTGGGTGACTGCGTGATTGGGTGGCCGAATTCACCCAATCACCAAATCATTCAATCGCCAAATTGCGTTTGAGCCTCGGCTCCACTGGGTACTCGCCCGGCTCGAACGTTTGCCCCGTGAGCGTTTCGAAAATCGTGATGTAACGCTGGCACGCGGCGATCCACAAGTCGTCGGGCATTGCCGGCGGTTCGCCGTCGCCGCGATAGCCGCGCGCGGCATACGCCAGCCGCACAAACTCTTTGTCAAAGTTCTCCGGCTCCTCACCCGCAGCGATCCGCTGCGCGTAGGTGTCCACTTTCCAAAAGCGTGACGAGTCTGGCGTGTGCACTTCATCAATCAACAACACTTGCCCATCCGCAGAACGCCCGAACTCGTATTTTGTGTCCACGAGGATCAGGCCCGCGCGTGACGCTAGTGCTTGCCCGCGCGCGAAGATCGCCAGCGCGGAGTCCATCACCTGCTCCCACGTCCGTGCATCGAGCAGCCCTTTCGACACAACTTCCGCGCACGTCAGCCGCTCGTCGTGTCCGGTCGGCCCGCCCTTGGTGGTGGGGGTGATGATGGGCGCGGGCAACGCATCGTTCTTGCGCAAGTCCTCGGGGAATGTGTGCCCGTAAATCTCGCGCTCGCCCAGCGCATAGCGGCGCCACAGCGCCGTGCTCGTCACGCCGGTGATGTAGCCGCGCACGACGACTTCGACGGGCAGTGGCTCTACGGCGTGCACGATGCTGGCGTTGGGGTCGGGTGTTGAGATTAAGTGATCGGGGATTAGAGATTGAGTCTGCGCGAACCACCACGCGCTGAGTTGATTGAGCACCTGACCTTTGTACGGCACGGCGGCGAGGATGCGGTCAAAGGCCGAGAGCCGGTCGGTAGTAATGATGAGGCGCTGGCCGTTGGCGAGTGAATACCATTCGCGCACCTTGCCCGTCTGCCGGCCGGGCAGCGGCAGATGAGTTTCGGTGAGCGCGTGCGACAGGGTGGCCTGAATCTGCTCTGTGGTCAACATACGTAAAACGTGATGCGTGAAACGTGATCCGCAAAATGACAATCGCCCGATCCGAAGATCGCAATCACCCAATGGACTTCACTCCATTTTCAAATAATTTCAACCCTAGCCCGCCGCGTTCGCCGCGTGTGAAGCGCGGGTGCTGATAGGCGAGGATGTGGTTCTCCGGATGTGGCATCAACCCCAACACGTTGCCTTGTGGGTTGCATATCCCGGCGATGTCGGCGATGGAGCCGTTGGGGTTGGCCGGATACTGCTCGGCGGCGGGCGAGCCGTCGGCGTTTGTATACGTGAGCGCGATTTGATCATCCACGTTCAAGTCGGCTAACAGCTTCGGGTCGCTCAGGGTGAACTTGCCTTCGCCGTGCGCGACCGGGCACTTGACACGCTCGTGCAGCCCGCGCGTCCATATGCACTTCTGCGAGCGCGGTTGCAGCGTCACCCAACGGCACTCGAAGCGCCCGCCGCTGTTGAACGTCAGCGTCGCGTACGGGCGCTGATAGCCCGTATCCAGCCCGGGCAGGATGCCACTCTTGATAAGCGCCTGAAATCCATTGCAGATGCCAATGACGGGTTTGCCACTTTCCACGAAAGCGCGCACTTCATCGGCGAAATAGGTTTTCAAATCGAGGCCCATTAACTTGCCCGCGCCGAGCGCGTCGGCGTACGAGAAGCCGCCGGGAATTACCAATAACTGATAACTGATGATTGAGGCTCGTTGTTCGCGCAGTGTGTTGAGATGCATAATCTCCGGCTGTGCGCCCACCAGTTCGAGCGCATACGCCACGTCGTGGTCGCGGTTCGTGCCGTTGGCGTGGAGAATGAGCGCGCGCGGTTTCATGCGGATTGCCCTTTCCATGCGGCGACGAGCTCACCCACTGAAAATGAGATGAGCGTTTGCGTGCGCGTGCCGATGGAGAGCGTGTCGCCCCCGGTCACCATTCCCACGCGCACGTGCGGCAGCCCGGCCAGCAACTGCTCGAACTCCGCGCAGTGGCTGTCTGCCACTTCGACGAGCAGCCGCCCGTTGGACTCGGCAAAAAGTGCGGTCGCAGAGTCGCTTGTGTCCAGAGTCAACGCCAACCCCAGACGCCCGCCGATGCACATCTCTGCCGCCGCCACCGCCAGGCCACCTTCGCTCAAATCGTGGCACGCGCGCACAAGAACGCGCGAAATGGCCGCATGCAACGCGCGGTACAGGGTGGGGATGTACGTTGGGAGGTCGGGTACGGCAGAATTGGCGATTGGAGAATCGGAGATGAGATTGAAATGGCTTCCCCCGAATTCGGCTCGCGTCTCGCCGAGCAAGTACACGGAATTACCTGCCGCTTTCAAATCCATCGTCACCGCGTCGTTCACATCGTCGATGATTCCGATGGCCGAGATGAGCAGCGTGGGCGGGATGGCGTGACGCTGTCCATCTGCGCCGAGATATTCGTTGTTGAGCGAGTCTTTGCCGGAGATGAAGGGCGTGCCGTAGTGTAGCGCCGCATCGTGACAGCCGCGTGCCGCCTCGACCAGCGCGCCGAGCGTTTCGGGCCGCTGCGGATCGCCCCAGCAAAAGTTATCGAGCAGGGCGATGCGCGCCGGATCGGCGCCGACAGCGACGGCATTGCGAATGGCTTCATCCACCACGCTGAGCGCCATGCGGTACGGGTCGAGTTTGCCGAACTGTGGATTGAGGCCGTTGCTCAACACAATGCCGCGCGTGCCTTTCGTTCCAGCCGGCTTGAGTACGCACGCATCCGACGGCCCATCGTTCACCGCGCCGGTGAGCGGCTTTACCACTGTACCGCCCTGCACTTCGTGGTCGTACATGCGAATCACATCGGCCTTCGAGGCGATGGTGGGGTGGGCCAGGAGTTTCAGCACGACATCGTTGTAATTGAGAATTGGAGAATTGGAGATTGGAAAGTTCTCTAATTCTCCAATTCTCGCTTGAAGTTGTCGTTGCGGTATGCCATTGTGCAGAAACTCGTTCGCCAAATCCAGCACCAGCTTTTCGCCATAGCGCACGACCAGCCGCTTAGTGTTCATGAACGCGCCGATGTCGGTCAGCTCAACATCGAAGGTGTCGCACACAGTTTGCAAACGGCTAACCGCCCCCGGCGGGACAGCCAGCACCATCCGCTCCTGCGCCTCGCTCAACCAAACCTCCCACGGCGCGAGGCCCGCGTACTTCAAGCGCACGCGGCTCAAATCCACCTCGGCCCCTAAACCCGCCGCCATCTCGCCCACCGCCGAGGATAAGCCGCCCGCGCCGCAATCCGTAATCGCGTGATAGAGGTCCTCGTCACGTGCGCGGGTGATGACTTCGATGAGGCCTTTCTCGGTGATGGGGTCGCCGATCTGCACCGACGCGCCGGCCACCTCACCGGTCTCCGCGTCCATCGTCATCGAGGAGAACGTCGCGCCGCGCAGACCATCGCGGCCGGTACGCCCGCCGAGCACGATGACGCGGTCGCCAGGCTGCGGTGTGCGCTGATGTTTCCCTTTCGGCGCGAGGCCCACACAGCCGCAGAACACGAGCGGGTTGGCGATGTAGCCTTCGTCATACACGATGGCGCCGTTCACTGTGGGCAACCCGATTTTGTTGCCGTAGTCTTGAATGCCGGCCACCACGCCCGAGCGGATGCGGCGCGGATGCAGCACGCCGGCGGGCAATGAGTCGGGCGCAACATCCTGCGGGCCGAAGCACAGCACGTCGGTGGCGGCGATGGGTTTGGCGCTCACGCCGA
>JBQTJD010000417.1:0-2979 GCA_052387475.1 Anaerolineales bacterium
TTACTCTCCATGTGCCAACAGGTGGGCGTCACCAACCCGCGTTGAGTCATTGAGACCTGACAGGTGGCGCGGGCGGAGCGTTTGATTTTCAGCGCCGCGTGCACACCACCTGTCAGGTCTGGCCGCGCAAGTTTACACGGATTAAACATCGCCGGGGTACACTCGCTGACGTGAACTCTCTGCGCACCCGACTGTTTGCCGCCTTCTTCGTCGTCATCGCTGTGGTCGTCGTCGTCATCGGCCTGACGCTGCTGTTGCTGCTCCGCAACAGCTCTTTGATCGAACGCCCCACCCTGCTCTCACTCAGCCAGGCCACGCGTACGCTGCAACGCCAATTCCCGCTACCCGAGGCTGCCACCGACGCCCAACTGGAAGCGTATGTGTCGCGCGCGGCGGAAGCGTTCGAATACCGGATGCTCGTCGTCAACGCTGAAGGCGATGTCAGGATTGACTCGGCGCCCAATGATGCGCCGCTCACCGTCACCCTCCGCAACGCGCAGAACAACGCCGCCTTCGGCTTCCGCATCGGGCAGGCGCGCGACACGCAGGGCGACACGTGGCTATACACCGCGCGCCGCATCTCCAAAGACCGCTTTCTGCTGATGGCCGCGCTGCAGCCGCGCTTCGCCATGTGGCGTTTCTTTGTGGATGATCTGCTCGGGCCGTTGCTGCAGGCTGCGGGGATAGCGGCTGTGGTGGCGCTGGCGCTGTCCGTCATCGTCGCGCGGCAGATTGCCGGGCCGCTGCAAAAGATGGCGCAAGTCTCACATGGCATTGCGCAAGGGGACTATTCGCAAAGCGCGCCGGTCAGCGGGCCGGATGAAGTGCGCGACCTCGGCCAGTCCATCAACGCCATGGCGCAGCAAGTGCAGGCCGGGCAGCAGGTACAGCGTGACTTCCTCGCCAACGTCTCGCACGAACTTAAAACTCCGCTCACATCAATTCAAGGGTTTGCGCAAGCGATTCAGGACGGCGCGGCCAATTCCGCCGAAGCCGTGCAACGCTCCGCGACGATCATTTACGAAGAAGCCGAACGCATGCGCCGCCTCGTGGCCGATCTGCTCGAACTGGCGCGTTGGGATGCCAGCCCGCACACGCTCAATCGCGTCGCGCTTGATCTGCGCTTGTTGCTCACTTCGGTGACAGAACGCTTCACCCCACACGCGCGTGAACGGGGTATCACCCTACGACTTGAGTTTGCCAACGAGTTGCCGACCATGCGCGGCGACGCCGACCGGCTGGCGCAGGTCTTCACTAACCTTGTGGATAATGCTCTCAAGCACTCCGCCGCCGGTGGCAGCGTAGCTGTAGTGGCCAGCAGCACGCCGGAGGGTGCGCAAATCACCGTGACGGACAACGGGGCCGGCATCCCACGCGAAGACCTCAGCCGCATCTTCGAGCGTTTTTATCAAGTGGATAAATCACGCGCTCGGCCCACCGGTGGCGGCGGCGAGTACGCCGCTGGAGAACGTGCAACTAATGTTGCGCGTTCTCCTACCACTGGCTATGCCGGCGGCGGTGTCGGATTAGGGTTGGCGATTACAAAAGAAATCGTGGAGGCGCACCACGGCACGATCAGCGTGGAAAGCGTGGTAGGGATGGGGAGCCGCTTCACCGTGCGCCTGCCGGCGGCCTTGCCGGAAGACAGCACACTGGTGCGTAAGCGACGATAGACGGAGGACGAACGACGAAAGCACACACCTCTACTTCGTCGTTCGTCCATCGTCTATCGTCATGGAGTTTCCCGCTTCAATGTCGTCAATTGCTCTTCGAGTTCAGAGCGCTTTTCATCTGCCGCGCGGCGCGCATCCGTCCACAACGTATCCACCCAATCGCGCGTCTGCTCTTGCAGTTCATCGCCCGAGGCGGGTGTGAACAGCAGCACTGTCGCCGCGCCTACCGCCGCGCCTACCAGCGCCCCCGTCAGAAAAGCCATGAGTTTATTCATCGGAACTTGTCTCCCGTTGTCTTGCAATAACGATTATAACCACTCCGGCCACCGAAAGTTTCGGCCCGGCTATAATCGGATTGAACTACATCACAATTTTAACTGACGTATCGCGCCCTGTGTGTTCCGTACCGGGCAAATTACGGAATACGGATGACGTTGTACGAATCCCCATGCACCTTGCCCGCCTTCAACGCTTGCAAGCCGCCATGCGCCGCGCCGGTTTCGACTGCGCCGTCGCCATCGCCGGGCCGAACCTGTACTACCTCACCGGCCTCTCCTTCCACCTGAGCGAGCGACCCACGGTCGGCTTCTTCCCCACGATCGGCGACCCGGTGCTGGTGCTGGGTGCGCTCGAAGAATCGAAAGTGGCCTCCGGCGCGCCCTACCCGATTCGGTCTTTCACGTATACCGACGCCGATGGGCCGGTGGTCGCGTTTCGCGAGGCCGCGCAAGTGTTGAAGCTGAACCGTGCGCGTCTCGGGGTGGAGACACGCCGCATGCGGGTGATGGAGTTGCGCCTGATCGAGGAAGCGTTTTTGCAGCCGCGCGTCGAGGCGGCGGAGGGGTTGTTCGCCGAGTTGCGGATGACGAAGGACGAATTGGAGATTAAGTTAATGCGCGAGGCGGTGGGGATTGCGGAAACCGCGCTGCTGGCGACTCTGCCGCAGATCAAGGTGGGCATGACGGAACGCGAGGTCGCCACCGAGTTGTTGATGCAAACGTTGCGCGCCGGCTCCGATTCCGAGTTGCCGTTCGCGCCCATCATCGCCTCCGGCCCGAACGGCGCGCTGCCACATGCCTCCATCACCGACCGGGCATTGCAGCACGGCGAACTCGTTACGATTGATTGGGGCGCGGCGAAGAACGGCTATGTGGCCGACCTCACCCGCACCTTTGCCGTAGGCGAGGTGGATGCGGAACTCAAACGCATCTACGATCTGGTGCAGGGCGCGAACGCGGCGGCGAAGGCAGCCACGCGACCGGGTATCTCTGCGGCGGAGGTGGATGCCGCCGCGCGCAAGGTCATC
>JBQTJD010000418.1:0-5281 GCA_052387475.1 Anaerolineales bacterium
ACCACGACAAAATGCTGGCGCGTCATGTCATAGATCTGGCGGAGCAGGAAGTCTTTATCGTCCGTCCGGAACTGTTTAACGTCCACCATGTACTCGCCGCCGGCCCACCGGTTAACGCGCTCGCTGAGCTCGGGCGGGTACGTGAAGACCTTCGACGTCACGCGCCCCAACTCGTCACGCGTAACAGTCTGCGGGGTCAGGAAGCAGCTGATTTGGGCGCCATTCACTGGTCGGGGCGGGTAGGTGCCCGGCACGCCAATTGTGACGACCCTGTGCCCGGCCTGGCCCAGCAGGTCCCAAACACGCGGCTCCTTCACCGCCGAGCCAGTCGCGATCGTCAAACGATCGTAGGAGTGATCAGCGCGGTTGCGAAAGCCGTAAATGCCCAGCACGCCGGGGTCTTTGCTGGAAGTCATCACACTCCAGGCGGGCACTGTGATGCACGGGATGCAACTGCGCAGGCGGCCATACGCGCCGCGACTCATCAAGCGATTCAGGTTGGGTAGGTCGTGGCGCCACTGGTCAAAGACGAGCTCGGGCGCAGCGCAGTCGAGGCCGATGACCAGCAGCCGGGGAGCCTGGGGACGATGAATTGGCATTGGTGATTGTCGCGCCTGCCTGGCGGTGGGCGTTCGATCAGAACCCGCGATCCTTCCGTTGGGGTAAACTCACCCGCACTAACCCCTGCTGGATCAGGAAGTCCAAGATATGGCGGGCATTCTCCTCGGGCGTGTGCGCCACTGTATCCAGCTTGATCTCGGGATGGAGCGGTGGCTCATAGGGATCGTCGATCCCGGTAAAGCCCGTGATCTCACCCCGCCGCGCCTTTGCATATATTCCCTTCGTATCGCGCTGCTCACATACCTCAAGGGGCGTGTCCACAAATATCTCGACGAAGAAGTCATGTCCCACCATGTTGCGAGCGTCGTTGCGGGTCGTCCGGTAGGGGCTGACCGCCGCACAGATGGCAATTCCGCCGTGGCGCACGATTTCTGAGGCTACAAACCCGATGCGCCGAACGTTGATGTCGCGGTCGTCTCTTCTGAACCCTAACCCCTTGGAGAGATGAGTCCGCACGACGTCGCCATCCAGCACAGTGACCTGGCGGCCATGTTCCAAGAGCAAGACCGTCAGGATCTCGGCCGTTGTGGACTTGCCAGCCCCGCTCAATCCGGTAAACCACACGCACACCCCCTGGCGGTGGCGTGGGGGGTATGTCTCAGACAGTATCTCCGCCACCTCGGGGCGGGTGAACCAATCCGGAAGCTCGCGGCCATTGTTGAGATATTCGTTTCGCACCTGCGTGCCGGAGAGCGATGCCGTCCGCGCGTGGGCGGGGACCTTGTAAACTTCCTCGAAGCTCTTCTCTTCCGGCAGGTACACCAGCTCTCGAAAAGGGATCATGCCAATCCCCAATTCCTGGCTGAACTGCTGAACCAGTTCTTGAGCGTCATACGGGCCGTAGAAGGGCTTGCCGGTAGAGTCCGCGCCAGGACTGGCGTGGTCACGTCCTACGATGAGGCAATTTGCGCCATAGTTGCGCCGGATGACGGCATGCCACAGCGCCTCGCGCGGCCCGGCCAGCCGCATGGCCAGGGGCAGCAGGGCCAGCAAGATGCGGCTCGGATCATAGTAACGCGCCGCCAAGGCTTTGTAAGTGCGCACCCGGGTGAAGTGGTCCACATCGCCGGGCTTGGTCAGGCCGACCACCGGGTGCAACAACAGGACGCCGTCCATCTCTTCCACCGCCCGCTTCGTCAGTTCTTCGTGCACCCGGTGCAGGGGGTTGCGCGTCTGGAAGGCGACGACGTTTCGGCGGTCGAATGCCTTCAGCCGCGCCCGCGTCTCAGCCGGCGTGTGGCGCAGATCTTGGAAGTCGTAGTGTCTGGGCAGCTGCAAGACTTTCAGACGGCCGGCGACGTTGAGCCGGCCCCAGCGGTGCATTTCAGCCACCAGCGGGTGGCGCAGGTCTTGCGTGCCGAGGACTTTCTGCGCAACTTCCTCCCGATCCCATTCATAGATCTCTTCAACGGTCATCACCGCCAACAGTTCATTCTTGGCGTTCCGGAGCGCCACATCGTGATCCAGGTGTAACTCCACACCGGGTTCCACCGGCAGCGTCACAGGGATAGGAAAAATATGCCCGTCGGCCAGGCGCATGTCATCCAAAACGCGCTGGTGATCGACCTTGTCCATGAAGCCATCAAGGGGCGAGAATGCGCCCGTGGCCAAGAGTTCAAGATCGCACTCCGACCGTTCCGAGAGTTGCAGCGAGGGCAGACGGTTGGCATACGCTTTGACCTCATCCCGCGTCTCGGCAGGGACGATCAAGTCCACCAAGGTTTCACCATAAGGAGAAATCAGTCGAGAGATCGGTATCGTGTTCAAGTTCTATATCCTCAATATTTTGTCTGGTTTGGCAAGAGATACTATTGCCAAGGTGAAAATAGGGCATTTCCCACCACAAACAGCCTGGTAAAGAAACGGGATCCACGCGATGAGTTGCACGCGCTCACTGTCGCAGAGCGAAGAACGCGCAACTAATGTTGCACGCTTACTCTGCTCTCTAATTCGCGCGAATGGTTAAAGAGTCCACCTAAGAGGGAGATGAGGATGCAGCCGGCGCGTTTCCCAGTACATTCAGATAGGCCTCTTCAAGTCGCTTGGTGTACTCCTGCCAGGAGTAATGCTCGGCAACGTGCCGTCGGGCGTTTTGGCCCAGGCGACTCCGTTCCACAGGATCGTTCAACAGCGTCAGCATGGCCTCGGCAAACCCCTCGACATCCCCGGCCCCAACCAACCGTCCAGTTTGGCCGTCCCGGATCACCTCCGCAGCCTCGTTCAGCGCCGTGGCGACGATCGCCTTGCCCGCAGCCATATACTCAAATAGCTTGAGCGGCGTTCCGGTGCCACCGCGGCTCGCCAGGACAGGCGCAGAGGGGACAACCGCGACATCGGCAATTGACAGCAATTCTGGCACGCGGCTGTGGGCAACTCCCCCCGACATGATCACGGCCTGCCGGAGTCCGTTTTTCATAACTTTTCGCTCGATCGATGGTCGGGTTTGGCCGTCGCCCACCAAGACTAACTTGGCGCTCGGGTGTTCTTGAAGGACCTGGGTAAAGCTCTCGAGGAGGAGATCAAGGTCATGCCAGGGATGAAACCCGCCCACCCAGATCACAACGGGCTCAGTGGTCAAACCCAGGCCCCGCCTGACGACCTCGGTCGTATAGTTTGCCCCGAATGCTTCCACGTCGGCAGCGCATGGCAGGACGGTTAGCTTGCGCTCATCGATGTTCCACCTGGTTTTCAGGTGATCTTTGAGGCTCACGGAGATGCAGATTATCTTCGCCGCGGCGCTAAAACACGTGCGAGTTGCCCATACGGCGAATAGACGGCGCAGGCCCCTTTCTGGAATGCCTTTGAACTTCCGCTGCTCAAGCAAATCCGCGTTGACCTCAAGCACAAAAGGAATTCCAAGCCTTCTGCTCGCCCATGCTCCACCTAAGGCGAGCAGGTTAAAACGTTCGTGGATCAGATCAAAACCTTTCAGATTTTTGCAGCCGGCCTCAGCCATGCGGTAGCTGTCGAATAAGGCCAGGTACGGCAAGTGCAATTCTGACTGCACGCGACGAACGCCGCTCTCGAACAGCTTGAACGGGGCCGTCCCGCTCAACCCCAACTGGCTATAGTGGCTCGCTTGCAGCTTGCCGCTACTGAATACCTGCAGGTCCCGAGTGAAGAGGACCTGCCTTCGCTGTAAGGCCAGGAGCGTAACCTCATGGCCGGCCTGCTGTAAGCCACGGATCGTATGATAAATGTGAACCTGTGCGGCCTGCGGTTCGTAAAATCGGATGCCGCTTTCCTGATATAAGTGGGCAATTTTCAAGCGAGGTGAGTGGATCACCACAGGGTAGGGTGCTGAGGATTAGTTATTCGGCCCGATCCAACCCGAGGACACCGCGCCAGGGTTACCTTCTGCGCACACAACGCCGTTGCAGAAGTAAATGTCTCGCTCCGGCAGAGCCTCTGGGCCAAATTGACCTTCTTTTGTCGGCTCCAAGAATGAGCCGTAGTAACCCACAAATGCCCCGACCATCTTGATCGGATGGCAGTCCGGGCCTGGCGCGGCGCAACTCAGATTCAGATCGCCAAAGCGAGTGACATACCCCTCGGCGGTTATTCGTCCCACCTTCGAATCGGTATCAAACCCTGTCAGGTTGTCCCAGGTATCCGGGATCGTGCCGTTTACTTCTTGCACCCGTGTTGTACTGTTGTTGTAGCGGCAGCCGGCCATGGCACTGTAAGTCAAACCTCCGTCGTTGGAACACATCCAGACAAAAGTGAAGGGATAGGTCATATTATCTCGATCAAGCACCTGATAGATGTCCCGCGCTCGGAACAGCAACTCGAACAGATGTGATCCCGACCCAATGAGTTTCTTGGGATCAGAAGTCCAAGTCGTAGAGGTATTGTTGTTTCTCGCTAAAATAGAATCCCGTGTTGAAGTCTTGCTGGGACAGGTAGTGCCGATGCAGTCTATCGTGAAGTAGGGAGCTAACCCGGATGCATAGGCGGGTTGTGGATTATCCGAGTACGGCAGAACCTCCCCCTGATAGCCCGATACCCGCTGGCCATAATCCACATGTTGAACCACATAGACATAACCAAAGTCGGTCGGGTTGTCGGGGAGGCATTGGCGCAGTAGGGCTACCGCGCTGTGAATGCGCGCCTCAAATTCTATGGAGTAATCACCGAAAGCGTGGTATTGAATGACCGAGGCGTTGACGCCTATCGGTGAGCCCTCGTGCCCAGCACAGCCATTCGGGTGGTCAAGCAGCACTTGCCACTTGAAGCCACCATGCTTGTGCGCGTTCTCCATCGGGCCGGAAGGGTTGGTATGACCGACTCCCACGTCGCCAATCAGCGTCCGCAGATCAAAGCCCGGGAAGGCCGCCGCCACCTCCGGTGTAAATGGATACTGGCCGTGCTCGTGGTCATAGTGGCAGCCACGCACGTCGTCCCAGAGCGTGTGAAACAGGTTGTTGTCGTGTGCGTGGCCGGTGTCGGCGCACAGCGGCGCGTCTGGGTAGGGCGCAATGCGCCCCGGTTCAGTCGTTGGCAAAGGAATCTGTGTCGGCGGCAATTTGGTCTCAGCCGGTGCCGGGGCGGTCTCTTTGGGGACCAGTGTTTCACTGGCCGGGTGAGTCGCCGCGGGATCTTTCTTCTCGGTGGTAGGGGAAACCTCCGGCAGAATCTTCTGGGTGGCAGTCTGGCCAGG
>JBQTJD010000419.1:0-2362 GCA_052387475.1 Anaerolineales bacterium
CGCCGAAGCCGGCGGCGGATGGGATCCGCTCGATGCGCGCGACCCGGTGACCCCAACCTCGGTCAGCGTCGGCACGGTTGATCACACGCTCACGGATAAATCCATCGCCATTCAAAAGTCCGTGACGCCCGGCATCGTCGCACCCGGCTCCACGCTCACGTACACGCTTCAATTTCAAGTTTCGGATTTCTTCGCCTTCAACGGCGTCGTTATCTCCGACACATTTTCCGACGGCCAACGGTGGGACAACACCTTCACGCCGACGCTGCTCCTCAACGGCAACGCGTACACGCTCACCACTGCCGTCATAGATGCCGCCAATGTCACGGTGGATGTTTCGGAGATCGGCAACGACACCGACCCGGCCACCGACGGCAGCACCACCGTCACCTTCCGCATCTCAGATGAAACAATCACGCGCGGCGAAGATGGCCAGCTGGTCGGCGGCTGTGTGGATGAAGCCAACGGCAGCGCCACGCCGGACTGCGCCATCTATAACGACGGCGCGACCACCGGCACGCTCGTCTTTCGTACCGTCGTGCAGGATACGTTCAGCGACACGTATCCTTCGGGCGACCCGTCGGTCGATCACGGCGATGTGCTGAACAACGCCGTCACCCTCACCGGCGATGTGCTCAACACCGCCACGTTTGCGCCCACCGGACAGAGCGAGAGCGATACCAGCGGCGCGGGCGTCAGCATCCTCTTCGGCGCGCTGAGCAAAAGCGTGTACGCCGTCAACGGCAGCACCGTCTTCACCACGCCGGTGCGCGTGCGGCCCGACGACACGGTGACCTATCGCCTGACATACTCGCTGCCGACGAGCGATTACGAAGACCTGGTCATCACCGACTACCTGCCGCTGCCGATCTTCGCCGCCTCCGAGATCACGGTTTTCAGCGATACGGTGAGCGCTGCGCCCCCGCCCGCCGGCGCGTGGAAGTTCGGCCCGAGCGAAACATTTCGCGCGCTGGCCGGCAACGGCGTGGGCTGCCCCATCCCCAGTGTCGGCGATGGCACGCCGTGCGTGACCGTTGACGCGAACAGCAACTCGCTCGCCTTCAACTACGGCGACTTCGATGACCCGGCCAACACCGACACCGACATTGACCTGCTCTTCACCGTCACCGTCTCCGACGACCCGTTCGCCGATGGGCTGTTCCTCACCAATCAGGCCCGCGCGGCGGAGGGCACGACCAACGCCGGTGTGCAAACGCTCGATGGCATCGTGCAGATTCAACTCACCGAGCCGGTGCTCACGACGACCAAAGGCATCGTCGCCACCTCCAATAGCAACAACGTTTTCAACCCCAGCCCCAACGCGCCGGTGGCGTTCAACGCCCCCGGTACTCCGGGCGCGCGCTGGACGGGCGTCATCAACTCCACCAACATCGCTATCACCGCCATCAATAGCAACGTCAACGGGGTGGATGCGGGCGACCTGGTGAGCTTTGCCATCGTGATTCGGAACAGCGGCACAAGCACGCGCGGCGCGTTCGACGTGACGATCACGGACACGCTGCCGACGGGCTTCATCATCCCATCGGGCGGCCTCAACCTGCGCGTCTCGCACGGCGACCCGGGCTCGGTGCTGGGCTTCACCGGCCTCGGCGGCGGGCCGGACTCAATCGCCAACACTGCGGATGATCTTTTCGGCAATGGCGTGGTGATTAATGACCCCGGCCCCAATCAGGGCGCGTGCCAGGCGCACGATGCGACCAACGGCTTGAACATCGTCGTCATCACGTACGATTTGCAGCTTGATCCCTCGGTGACGCCGTTGCAGGGCATCGTCAACACCGCCTCACTCACCAACTACGCCGGCGCCGAGGGCGGCCCCAATCACCTGCCCACCCCGCAGACCGATAGCGCCACGACGACGATTGCCAACATCGCCGTGGGCAAGTCGCTCATCGCCACGAGCGAGGCGCACACCGTTGGCACGCGCGTGGCCGTCGGCGAGATCGTGCGCTATCAGCTCACGGTCACACTCACCGAGGGCACGCTGCCCAACGTTGTGGTGACGGACACCCTGCCGAACGGCCTGACGTTTTTGAACGATGGCACAGCTACTCTGGCCTTCGTCTCCAACAGCGGCCTTATCACGAGCACCACGCTTTTCGGCATCGGGCTGAACGTCATTGGCAACAACAGCGCCATCACACCGACATTCGTCATTCCTGGCTCAGCTATCACCCCAGCTAGCTTTAGCACCGGCGCCGATCCGGTCTTCAGCCTCGGCACGTTGCTCAACAGCGATAGCGACGCCGACAACGAGTACGCCATCATCCGCTTCAACGCGCTGGCCGACAACTCGGCGACCGGGAGCAACGATGCGGGCGACAACCGCGACAACGCCTTT
>JBQTJD010000420.1:0-3080 GCA_052387475.1 Anaerolineales bacterium
TTGCCGAAAGACGTGCGCGCGCTGGCCGAGTTCATCGTGATGAGCCTCGAAGCCGAGCGCTCCGACAAAATCGAAACCATCACCTTCGATCTGCGATTGCAAAAGCCTGAATTGTGGGTCTTGCCGTGAGGCCCCCTCCCCAACCCTCCCCCGCACCGCAACTGCAGCGGCGCAGGGGAGGGAGTCACCCTTCTCCTGTCGCGCCGTCTTTGCGCGACGGGGGAAGGGGCGGGGATGGGGGCCGCTGGCGGGCGCGAAAGAGGACGGTGAGATAGAGAGCCATGCCGAAGTTGAGATAGCTCAACGAGCGTGGGTCGAGGGCCGAACCAAAGCGCAAATCAGTCGTTTGGAATTGCGCCAGCCACTCGCCAAGCAGTGGGATGGCGAGTTGATCGTAACCTACGATGATGACCGCCGCGGCCAACGCACCAGGCACGCTTCCCGCTCCGCCAAGGATCACCATCGCCAACGCCATCACCGACAGCCGAAAGTCCACCGCCTCCGGGTCGATGTACGTGAACGTCGTCGCGTATAACGCGCCCGCCACGCCCGCAATCGCCGAACTGACGATGAAGGCCAGCAGCCGATAGCGCGGCACATCCACGCCGTTGCTCGCCGCCGCCACCGCATCTTCACTACTCGCCAGCCAGGCGCGCCCGGCTCGCGATTGCGCCAGCCGCCGGCTCGCAATCACCAACAACACGACCAGGACAAAAGCGAGATAGTAGCGCTCGATGGGCAAGCGCAACGTATGGGTGAGCAAGGTGGGCGCGGGGATGGCGGAGATGCTGCCGCCATCGCCGACGGCGTTGCTCAGGTTGACGATGGTCTGCCGCGCGATGGTCCCAAGCGCGAGGGTGACGATGGCGAGGTAATCACTCCGCAAGCGGCGCGTGAGCGGGCCGTTAAGCGCGCCGAATAGCGCCGCGCCGCACGCACTGAATATCATCACCACCGTGAAGTCGAGCGGCTGCGGCAGCCATGCGCCCAAGGCACTCGCATATGGATTGCTCACCAACGCCGCCACATAGCCGCCGATGCCAAAGCTCACCGCGTAACCCAAATCCAACAAGCCCGCATACCCGAGCAGCACGTTCAATCCCAACGCCAGCAGCGCAAAAATCAACATGTTCGTCGCCAACGATTGGCGATACAGCCCGAGCCATTGATCGAGCACTGGATACAGCAGCCCGAGGGCAAACAGTATCCACAAGAACAGCGGCACGCCACGCTGACCGGTCGTCGTCACGGCAATGGCATCCCGTTCGGAGGCGGCTTCCGGCGCGGAGTCGTTGTCCCCGCCCGTTATCCCGCTCGGACGAATCAGCAGCAATCCGATGAGCAGCGATTGCAGCAACACCGGTGTCCATTGCGCGGCGAGGATGTAATCGCTGAAGGCCGCACATACGCCGAGCAACAAGCCCGCGAGCAGCGCGCCGAGCGGGTTGCCGATGCCGCCGAGGATGGCCGCTGCGAACGCGATCAGCCCACTCTGCGCGCCGGCGTTGTTGAACGACTGCGTGTAGTACACGGCAAAAGTGAATGCGGCCACGCCCACCAACGCCCCACCGAGCAGAAAGGTTTGGCGGATGACGGCGCCGGTGTTCACCCCGAGGATGCTGGCCAATTCGGCGTTCTGCGCCACCGCGCGGATGGCTTTGCCGGTGCGGGTGTTTTGCATAAACGCGCGCACACCAAATGCGCATGCCACTGCTAGCGCGATGACGAGCACATCCTTCGGCGTCAGTGTCGCGTTGCTTAGCACGTTGCCCATGAGCAGGTTGTTCGTCGGCAACACTTCGGGCACGGGGATGCGAAACAACTCGGGCACACCCGGCACGGAACGATGCTCGCCCGGAATCCATGTGGGCAGCAGATAGCGCCAGATGAGCGCGACTTGATAGAGCACGAACGAGAGGCCAAGCGTGGCGATGAGGGGCGCGAGGCGCGAGCGGCCACGGAACGGCTGAAAGGCGAAACGGTCAATGGCTGCGTTCAACCCCGCGCCGAAAAGCATCGAGACCACGACCGTGACGGCCAACCCACCGAGCAGCACCAGCAGTGGCGAGCTCTGAGTGATGCCCAGCGCGGCCACGACCGAGGCGGCGACGACGGTGGTGAGCGCGAACACATCGCCGTGCGCGAGGTTGAGCGTGCGGATGACGCCGTAAATCAGCGTCACCGCCATCGCGCTCAGCGCGATGACAGAGCCGTTCGTCAGGCCGATGATGAGGAGTTGCACAGCCGTGTCGGGGGAAGGCATCGCCACAGCTTAACGCAATGACGCGGTGCGTGCCAGCACGCCGGGCAAAGGCGCAACGGAAAAAATCTTCGCGTCCTTGCACTCTTGCATCTTTGCGTTAAAAACTCCTATGCCTTTCGACATCCAGCCCGCTTTGCGCCGGAAAGCTATTGCGGCGATGGGGATGTAAGGGGGTAAGGCTCAGACGACGGGGCGTTCCAGTTTGGCTTTGAGCGCGGCCAGCGCCTTGTCCATCATGGGCTTGCCGATGAGCGGCTGAATGAAGGTGCGGAACGCAAATGCCCTGACCGGCGGCAGCGTGACGGTGACCGTGCGCTCAAGCAGTGTTCCGCCGGCTTGAGGCGTGAAGGCGAATTCGTGCGGGACCTCTCCGAAGTCAGGGTCTGTGGCGACGAACGCGAAGCGCGTAGGGGGCTGATACTGAGTGACGCGCAGCTCGTTGGGCCGATCCTTTTGCCCGGCCACATCGCCGTGGGAGTGATACCGGCTGCCGGCGGCGATGGGGCCGGAAGAGACGGCTTCAATTTTCAGACGGCCTCCACTCCATTCGGGGTGGCGCGTCAGATCGGAGACGTAGGCAAAGACCGTTTCCGGCTGGGCATTGATCAGCACGCGATAGGTGTTGGTGAGGGTGGTCATGGAATCGCTCCTTTTACTGTCGAGCAGAGAGTGTTTGACGAGGTACGGCCTAACGGTCGGCGTCAGGCGCGTTGCGGAGCGATATCGGAGCAACGTCGCCTGCACGCCAGGGTTAATTCCTAGTCTCCTCTTGACAACTGCATCTCATCGGTGGGCTGCGCAACTCGGTCAGTTTGCG
>JBQTJD010000421.1:0-3154 GCA_052387475.1 Anaerolineales bacterium
CCGACAGTAGCATGTTCGATCGTCCATCGAAACCGCTCCTCCATATCAGGAATGACATGGAAGGTAACGGTTCCGTTATAGCTCTCAGCTTGTAAAGGGGCCTGTACCCGTTATAGGGACACTACCCGAAATTCGATGCAGAAGGTTTTATTCCCTCACCTGCGGCTTCAGCCCGCCCTGCAGTGCCACCGCCACCGCGCCGGCGCGGTTGCCGACGCGCAGCTTTTGCAGGATGTGATCCACATGCTTCTTCACCGTGTTGGCGGTGATACTGAGCGACTCGCCGATTTGTTTGTTCGTGTAGCCCCGCGTCATCAGACCAAGCACATCGCGCTCGCGCTCGGTGAGTTCGGCCAGCGGCGACTCGGCCCCGCCCACGGGCAGCGGCGCGCCGGCCCGCACCGCCTCGGCCACGCTACGGGTGAAGGCTTTGCGGTCGAACAGTGACTTTTCGATGAAGGCATACACACCGTGCTCATCGTACGCACGATCCACCGCCTCCGGGTCATCCATCCCACTGACCACAATCGTCGGCACTTTGCGCTGCCGGGCAGCGACGAGCAATCGGTAGCCGTCGCGATTCTCCTGACGGGCTTCGCTACTCGCCAGGTTCAGATCAATGATGGCGAGATCAAACTGGGTGCGCTGCAACTCGCCGCGCGCCTCGGCATAGCTGGCCGCGTGCTGCAACTTGTAGTTCGGTTCCGGCAGCAACTCGGCGTACAGTTCGCGCCACGGGGCGTTGTCTTCCACAACTAAGATCGTTTTTGTATCCATCATATTTGACTCCACGAATACATGCGAATGAACACGAAGATTATTCGTGTCAATTCGTGTTCATTCGTAGACTCTCTTCCGCAATCGGCAAACGAATAATGAAGGTACAGCCGCTGCCCGTCTCGGCCAAACGAATACTGCCGCCGAACCGCTGCACCCAACTCTTCACCCACCACAGGCCAAAACCCATCTTCCGGCCCGAGTTTTTGGTCGAGAAGGTCGCGTCGAAAATCCGCTCGCGCGCTTCGGGCGGCACACCGGGGCCGCTGTCGGCGATACTGATCTCAGCCCAGCGGCGCGTTGAGTCTAACGCATCCGCGACGAGGCGGCCCGTCACGGCCACCTGGCCGGGCTGCTCACCGAGCGCCTCCACCGCGTTCTCGATGAGATTGAATAGCACCCATTGCAACTGCTCGTCACCGGCCGAGACCGGCGGCAACTTGCTCAGCCCGCTCGATTTTAGTTGCACGTGCGCCGGCGGCTCGACGCGCTCGGCGGCTTTTTTGTAACACTCCGCCACCTTCACCGGCCCGAGTTGAAACGGGCGTAGAAAGCTGAAGGTCTCGCGCGCGGCCGCCATCGCATTACGGGCACTGGCCTCGATGTCGGTGAGCTTCTTGGCCGCCACCGGTTCCTCGAGCAGATCGGGCCGCTTCTCGGCCAGGCTCTGTGTGAGTTGCGGGATGACGCCGACCATGTTGTTGACGCGATGCAACAGATTGGCGGCCACATCCCCCAGCACGGCGAACGTTTCGGCCACCGCCTGCCGCTCCTGCGCCAGCTTCAACTGCGTGAGCGCCTCGCTCTGCTGAAAAGTCACCGCGGCGTGATTGGCGAGGCTGGTGAGCAGGCGCGTCTCCCAATCGGTGAAGGTGCGCGGCGCGGTGGTGTACACCGAGAACACACCGCGCGGCTGGCCCTCGCGCCCCATGAGCGGCACGGCCAGCGCCGAGACCCAGTTCATCGCCTCCACCAGGCGCCGTCGTTTGATGCGCGGGTCGGCGCGCATATCGGCGCTGTAGTTCGCGCGGCGTTTACGCACCGTCTCACCCAGGAAGCTACCATCCAGCGGCACGGTGTAATCTGGCCAGACCGCCGTGAAGTTGGCGGCGCGTAATCGCAACGTATCCGGCGCCTCAGCCTCCAACTCCCACACCACGCAGTGCGGCACGTCGAGCAAATCACATGCGCGGCGAATCAAAAGATTGAGCAACTCATCCGGCGAAACGCTGAGCAGCTTGCCGGTGATTTCCTCGAGCGCCGAGAGCAGCTTGGCCTCTTGCAAGGCAATTGCCGCTTGCGTGGTCAGGGCGCCGAGCATGGTTTGATGCTCGAACTCGAACGCGCGTGGGCGCGGGCTTTCGACGTTGAGCACACCTTCCAGCCCCCCACCCGGCCCCAGCATCGGCACGGCCAACTCCGAGCGCATTTCGCGGTCGGGATGGAGCGGCACGTACACCTCGGCCCACGGCGGTTCGCGCAGGTCGTGGATGAGCGCCGGCTGCCGCTGTCGGGCGACCCACGCCATCACGCTCGTCGGCTCATTCACGCTGATGTCACGCGCCGCCTCGCCCGCTGGTTGCGTCGGGTTGCTGGCCCGCAACCGTAATTGTCCGCTGGCCTTGTCGAGTAACCGGAACGAGCCGTGCTCCGCGCCAGTGAGTTGCAGCGCGCTGTACAAAATCTCGTTGAGCGTCTCGCTCAAACTCGGGCGCGAGCTGATGAGTTGCGCCGCGCGCTGCAAACGCTCAAGCTCGATGACCTTGCGCTGCAACTGCCGATGCACGGCGTCGAACTGGCGCGTGTTGTGAATCGCCACTGCCGAGAGCGGCACAAAGGTATCGAGCAGTCGCAATTCATCGTCGGTGAAGCGGCGCTCAGCGCGCAGGTCAATATACAGCGCGCCAACCGGCGCTTCCGAGACGAGCAACGGATAACAGGCTGCGGTGCGGATGCCGGCGCGATGTTTGAGCGGATGAAACGTCAGGCCGCTCTCGTACGAGAGCACGCGCTGCCGCGTGCGGATGGCCTCCGCGCCTACGCCACCCGCGCGTGGGACATCGCCCACCACGGGGGAACGTTCACCGGCGGAGACGCGGCTGCTCGGGTCGAACGCGCCGCGCGTCGCATCGTAGGTGTAAATCACCGCCGCCGCTTCTCCACCGACCAACTCCACCGCCGTATCCGCAATCACTTGTAACGCCTCACGCAGCGTGGTCTCCGGGCCGATACGGCTGATGCGCGCACCGGCGGAACGGAGCAGGTCGAGGGCGGCGGGCCAGTTGGTTCCCATGATTTAGTGAACAGTTGGCAGTGAACGGTGAACAGTGACGACAGCAATTGTACTGTTGACCGTTCACTGTTGACTAAAGCCAGC
>JBQTJD010000422.1:0-1856 GCA_052387475.1 Anaerolineales bacterium
GGCCGGGGTAAATTCCGGGCGGGCTCGAAATGGGGCTAATTTTAATAATAATTCTCTACTGGGCGCTGCGCATAATACCCCGCACCCCCAATTCTCCAATCACAAACAAAACTATGGATATTGAGAAAGCTAACATTGAAGCTGTCTCCCGTATGATGGACGCCCGACCCATGCTCACCGGCGTCGCCGCCGCGCGCGATGTGATTCCCGGCATGCGCGATAACCTGATCCTACATGCCGGCCCGCCGATTGAGTGGCCGCGCATGTCCGGCCCGCTACGCGGCGCGGTGATTGGGGCGATGTTATTTGAGGGACTGGCGAAATCCGAAGAAGAAGCCGTTCGGCTGGCCGAGAGCGGTGCGGTGCAGTTTGAGCCTTGTCACGAACACAACACCGTCGGCCCGATGGCTGGTGTGACCTCAGCTTCGATGCAGGTTTACGTCGTGGAGAACGTCACGCACGGCAACAAGTCATTCTCGAATCTGAACGAAGGCTACGGCAAGGTGCTGCGGTACGGCGCGTACAGCGATGACGTGCTCAAGCGGCTGCGCTGGATGAATGATGTGCTCGGCCCGACAATTAGCTCCGCACTCGCTCTGACGAGCGGCCTCGACCTGCGCGCGCTGATGGCCGAGGCCTTGCACATGGGCGATGAAGGCCACAATCGCAACAAGGCCGGCTCGTTGCTATATCTCAAAGCCCTCGCGCCGCTGATTGCGAGGGTTGCGCACGACCACGAAGTTGAGTCCGAGGTGCTCAAGTTCATCGGCGACAACGCGTTGAGTGTGCTCAACCCGGTGATGGCGGCGTGCAAAGCGATGACCGATGCCGCGCACGACATCGAAGGCTGCACGCTCGTGAGCACGATGGCCCGCAATGGCACCGACTTCGGCATCCGGGTGAGCGGTTTGCCCGGCCAGTGGTTCACCGCACCCGCCGAAATTCCTGTGGGCCTGTTCTTCTCCGGCTTCTCGCAAACCGATGCCAACCCCGATATCGGCGACAGCGCCATCACCGAGACCGCCGGCATCGGCGGCTTCGCGATGGCGGCCGCACCGGCCATCGTCAGCTTCGTGGGCGGTACGCCGAAGGATGCGCTCAACGCTACGCTGGAGATGTACGAGATTACCTACGCCGAGCACAAACACTTCACCATGCCCGCGCTTGACTTCCGAGGTACGCCGACCGGTATTGACATTCGCAAAGTGGTTGAACTCGGTATCGCGCCGCGCATCAACACCGGCATCGCGCACAAAAACCCTGGTGTGGGGCAGGTGGGCGCGGGGTTGGTTCGTCCGCCGATGAGGATATTTGAAGATGCGCTGGTGGCGTATGCGGAGAAGTATCAACTATAAAACAGTCAGCAGTGAACGGTCAACAGTGAACGCAAGGAGAGGGCCATGGAGAGTTTGCCGCACGCGGGTAATTTTAGAGAGTTGCTGGTTTACCAGAAAGCACGGAAGTTGTCCCGGGAAATCTTTCAGTTGACGTTGAAGTTCCCCAAAGATGAAATGCATTCGTTGACCAGTCAGATCCGTCGTTCGTCGCGCTCAATCGGTGCAAACATTGCTGAATCTTGGGCCAAGCGCCGCTATAAAAACCACTTCGTGAGTAAATTGACCGAAGCCGACATGGAGCAATATGAAACCCGGCATTGGCTTGAGACTGCGGTTGATTGCCAGTATTGTAACGGCCAGACGGTTAGTCCACTTCGCCGGAAGTGTGAGGGGATTGGGAGATTACTAGGCGGCATGATTGCCAAAGCTGATTTGTTCTGTGGTAGTCCTCCAAAGGCACTGCGCGAGGCATCGCCGGATTACTTCGTCGAAACCCTTGACGACTAACAACTGTTCACT
>JBQTJD010000423.1:0-4804 GCA_052387475.1 Anaerolineales bacterium
TCAGTTTAGGGGCAACCCGCTCTCCGACCGCGTCCTCGCGGTCGGAACACCTTGCCAGAACGCCCGCGAGCGTCGCTGCGCTTATGCGGGCTTGGAGCGCCGATGCACGGCATCGGACACTCGCCCCCAACGTGAAATGCACCCAAACGTTAGCAGCGCTGCAAGAAACGCGCCAGCGCGAAACGGTGGGTGACGGTTGGGTGGGAGAGGCCGGTCTTGGAGGAGTTCAGGGTTTGCGACGCAGCACCGCCAGCGCCTCGGCCACCTCTCGGCCTTTCACGTCGATGAGGTCGAGCAATTCCTCCGGCGTGCGCGTATCGGTCGCGGCTTTAGCGTTGGGGTTCACAGCCTTCAGGTCAAAGTTCTTCGCTTCGAGCTGCTCGCGCGTCACCGTCCAACTGCGCTCACTCTCGCCGCGTGTCGGATAAAGCTCGAAGAAGGCTTTGAGTTGGTCACGGGTGAATGGACTCTTCTTCGTCACCTTCACATCCGAGAGATCGTAATACCAAATGTGCTCGGTCGGTTCGCCTTTGGTGAAGAACAGCAAGTTGGTCTTCACGCCCGCGCCCGCCGCCGTGAACACGCCGCCCGGCAGGCTGACGATGGCCGTGACGTTGCACTCGTTGAGCAGTTTGCGCTTGACCTGCACAAAGGCGGTCTCGTTGGTGCGGAACAACACGCCCTCATCCAGCACGATGCCGCAGCGCCCGCCCCGCGCCAGCTTATCAATGATGTGCTGCAGGAACAGCACTTGCGTCGCGCCGGTTTTGTAGGCGAACAGCGTCTGCGCTTCTTTGCCCTCCTTGCCGCCGAAGGGTGGATTGGTGAGGATGACGCTGAACTGTGCGGGCGCGTCTTGAAACAGCCCGCCGTAAGTCTCACCGCCGGTGAGGGTGTTGCCGTGCCATAGATTCGGCTGGTCAATGCCGTGCAGGATGAGATTGGCGAGGGCGATGGGGTAGATCAGGTTCTCTTTCTCGCGCCCGTAGAACGTGCGATGCTTGAGCGTCTCGCGCTGGTCGGGGGTCAGCTCGGCCTCCGCTGAGCCGTCAGCGCCGGCTTTGGCCAGGATGTACTCGTAGCTCTGCGCCAGAAAGCCGCCCGTGCCGCAGCATGGATCGTAGATCGTGTCGCCCACGCGCGGGGCGACGACCTCCACCATCGCGCGGATGACCTCGCGCGGGGTGAAGAACTGCCCGCCGTCGTTGCCCTTCTCCCCCATCTTCAACAGCAAGCCTTCGTACACCTGCGAGAGCGGGAAGATGTGGGTGTCGTCCACGGTGGCGGCGTTGATGGCATCCACGCGGTCAAGCACGTCGAGGAAGTTGCGCTCGGTGTCCACACGCGTCTTTTCCACGCCGGACATGAGTTCGCTGATGACGCGCTGGCGCGGGCTGGCCTCCGGCTGAGCCTTCAAGTTGCGCAAATGGGGGATGAGTTGGCCGTTGACGAAGCCGAAGAACGCGCCGAGTTGGGCGTTCTGCAATTCCACGCGCTTGGACCCGAATGGCGCGGCCCAATCCTGCCAGCGATATGGCGCGACCAGCGAAGGCGTGAAATCCAGCCCCAGGGCCTGCGCGGTCTCGGCCTCGCGCGTTTCGGTTTCATCGAGGATGCGCAGAAACAAAATCCACGTCAGTTCGGGGACGTATTGCAGCGCGCCCGCGCAATTGGAGCGGCGCAGGATGTCGCAGATGGTTTTGACGGCGCTGTTGAGGGATTGCTGCGTAGCAAAGGTGCGCCCGTTGCCGTTCCCGTTGGATATGCCATTTTTGCGAGTGCGCGCCATTCGATATTACCTCGTTGTTTTTGGATTCACGGTATCGGTCGCCCAGCGCAATGGATTTTCGGTGATGTAACGCCGGATGCGATTCAGATCGGCGTCGTCGCGGACGATATGTTCGTAATAATTGCGTTGCCACAATTTGCCCGGGAACGGCGGCCAGCCCGAAATTTTCACGCCACGAATATAGGCGTTGGTCGTCATCGTTTTGTACCATTGTACGATGGTCGGTGGGGGCGAACCTACGTGTTCGCCCCGATCGCTGGCTTGGGGGCCGACCCGTAGGTCGGCCCCTACGGTGCCGGCCCCAACGTCGTTGGCCCCAACGTCGTCCCGCGCACCGGCGTCGGCGGTATCGGGTGGGGTGATGACGATGATGCCGTGAATGTGATTGGGCATCACCACGAATTCATCGGTGTCAACGGTGGGGAATTTGCGATTCAATTCCCACCACCATTGTTCGATCATCCGCCCGGCGTCGTTCAATTGCATTTCACCGGCAACCACCGCGCCCAACACGCCCGCCCGCGCCTGCGTCACAATCGTGACAAAATACGCGCCGGCCCGCGCATAATCGTAACCCTTCAACCGGATGGGCCGCCGGTGATGGATGTTGGGGTTGTATTTCATGGCCGCCTCCCCTGCCCCGATTTACAACTCCCCGCTAAACGCCCGCCGTAGCAGCGCCCCCGGCAGTTGCTCGACGGCGGCGAGTTGGGCCTGCGCCGCCGCGCGGGCTTGCGCCACCGCCGCCATTTGCTCGTTCAGCACGGCGGCAATGCGCTGCTGCTCGGCCAGTGGCGGGAGAGGGATTTCAAGGGCAAGTAGCTTGTCGCTCTGTACGGCGCTCTGACCAATCCATCGATTGCATAGATTTTCAAAGACTCTCAGTTGCCATTGCAACAACAGCCAGCAAGCCAAATATCGCGAGTCTAACTGTTCTGGCACAACTCTCAATCGGGTAAAGTGGTTGCTGTATACCACCGGCTCGGAATAACCGTCAAAGAATGCACTCTTTCCGACCAGCTCTGTACTATTCGTGTTATTGAAGACCACATCGCCCACAGTTAATTGAAACTTCTCGATTGCCGTTATACCGGCAGGCACACGAAGAACTGCATCCCAAATCAAATTGCCTCGCGTGTCCACATTGTTCATTCGGAGTTGAATGACCCCTTTGGGATCGCGTTCCCCAGAAGCAAAACCAGGCTGCGTTTCAGCCATCACATCGCCCAGCTTGGCCCAGCGCCAGCCGGAGGGGAGGGGGTCGCGTCGTTGGGGCGAAGCATCCGCCGTCCGAAGTTCGGACGTACCCAAACTTCCCTCGGCGGATGCTTCGCCCTTACGCAACCGTGGATCGTTCGAGGTCATCGTGATACGTCTCCGTGCGCCAGCGGATTATTGTCGTCTAATGCCCAACGCAGAGGATTTTCGATGATGTAACGACGGATGCGATTCAATTCGCCCTCATCCCGAATAATGCGCTCATAATAATTGCGCTGCCACACTGGCACGCCAGGCGTACAACGGCGCTGGTTGATCTTACGCGTCGTGACGGATTTGTAATTTTGGACAATGGCGCCTAACGATCCCGATTGCGTCCCGATGGGTCGTTGGGGCGCAGCCTCCGCCGAAAGCGCTGCTGGGATTTCCGGGCCTCTTCCGGCAGACGCTTCGTCCCAACCGAGAACGATGACGCCATGTACATGGTTGGGCATCACCACAAATTCATCCAGCGTCACGCGCACAAAATGGCGTGAAATCCTTCGCCAGTCATCAGTCACAATCGCGCCGAATTCGTTTGGCCGCATCGCCTCCGCCACAATTTCCCCAAACAAGCCTTCCCGCCCGTACGTCACTAACGTCACAAAATAGGCCCCGGTTCGGCGGTAATCGTACCCCTTCAGGCGAATTGAGCGCCGGTGGTGTTTTTGCGGATCGTAAGTCATGCCGCAAACAATCTCGCTTTCGTCTCGCGCAATAGTTCCAGCGGCGGGCCTTCATCTTTCAAGGCACGCAGGCCGCCGGCCTTTTTCACCAGCGTCGTTTCAAATAACTCCGGGCTTTCCAGGCTTTCCACCCCCGAGCGGGCAAACTGTTGGGCGATGGCCAGCAAGGTATTGCGGGCCGGTTCAAGAAAATAACCCAGCCACAAACGCTCTGCGACGCGAAAGGACTCGAAGCGCTGGCGGCGGGTCTGCGGCGGCAGTTGGTAGGCCACGCGGCCCAGCACATCGAACAAATCGTACTCGCCCATGCCGTCCACCGCGCGCACCAAACTCGGCGAGAAGCCCGCCGTCACCAAACGCTGCACCAGCGCTCGGCGGGCGCGGGCCTCGATCCATTGCTTGCGGAACGCCTCCAGCGTCGGCGCTTCCACCCGCAAACGCTCGGCCAGCAGCGCCTTGTATTCCTCCACTGGCATGGCCTGCGCCTTGCCGTCCTTCATCGTCACCACATATTTGCCCGTGGTAGTCACATGCACGTCAAAGCCTTCCACCGAGATGATGAGCGGCTCTTCATGGTCGTTGCCGCCGCCATCATCGTATTCGCCGTCCACGGGCAGCACGCGCGGGCGGGCCGGGGTGGGCTTGGTGAAGAAGTCATCGCCGAACAGCCGCGTGGCATCGGTGTAATCGTACACGCGGAACATCAGCTTGCCGGTGTCGGGGTTGAGCCGCGTGCCGCGCCCCACCATCTGATAAAACGAAATCGGCGAGCGCATGTAGCGGAAGAAGGCCACGTTCTGCAAGGCGGGCACATCCACACCCGTGCTCAGCAACTCCACCGTAGCCGCGATGAAGTGGGTGTGGGTGCTCCCGCGCAGGTCGGGCAGATAATTTGCGCCGCCACCCGCCTGTGTGCATTTGAACGCATACGGCTCGGCCCGCTTGCGCCCGTTGGCCGCGCACCACGCCGCGTACAAGTTGTTCATTTGATTGGTCACGGCGTCGGCGTGCGAGTCGCGCACACAAAAGATGACGGCCTTCTGCTCCGGCCCGCCCGTTTCCAACAAATACC
>JBQTJD010000424.1:0-2937 GCA_052387475.1 Anaerolineales bacterium
CCGAACCGCTCACGCATCGTCCGCGCCCACAGCCGGCGCGCCGCGCGGAACTTGGCCACTTCCTCCAAAAACTGGTTGTGGGCGTTGAAGAAGAACGAGAGTTGCGGCGCGAACTCATCCACCCCCAGCCCGGCGTCGAGCGCGGCCTGCACATAGGCGATGCCGTCGGCCAGAGTGAAGGCCACCTCCTGCACGGCGGTACTGCCCGCCTCGCGGATGTGGTAGCCGCTGATCGAGATGGTGTTCCACTGCGGCACGTCCGTTTTGCAAAAGCGGAAGATATCGGTGATCAGCCGCATCGAGGGCGCGGGCGGGAAAATATACGTGCCGCGCGCGATATATTCTTTCAGGATGTCATTTTGGATCGTGCCGCGCAATTGTCGCGCGTCCACGCCCTGCCGTTTGCCGACCGCGATGTACAACGCCAGCAGGATGCCGGCCGGCGCGTTGATCGTCATGCTGGTGCTGACCTGATCCAGCGGGATGCCGTCAAACAGCGCCGCCATGTCCTCGATGGATGAGATCGATACGCCGACCTTGCCGACCTCGCCCAGCGCCATCGGGTCGTCGGCGTCGTAGCCGATTTGTGTGGGGAGGTCGAAGGCCACGCTCAAGCCGGTCTGCCCCTGGCTGAGCAGAAATTTGTAGCGCCGGTTGGACTCTTCGGCGGTGGCGTAGCCCGCATACTGGCGCATCGTCCAAAAGCGCCCACGGTACATCGTCGGCTGGATGCCGCGCGTAAACGGATACTCGCCGGGGTAGCCCAATGTGTCGTCGTAGTCGGGATCAACACCCGCCGGCAACGCCACACGTTCGAGCGGGATGCCGCTGGAGGTGGTGAACGTTGCGCGACGTTCGGCGTTTTTGCGGAGCACCGGGTTGAGGGTGTGTTCTTCCCAAAGTTGCTTGTGCGACAAAAAATCGGACATCGTTGAAGCGTGAAACGTGATCCGTGAAACGTGAATACTGGTCATGTTGGGCAGTTCGCAGTTGGAGTAAGCCTGCGCCCGCCGAGGCATCACGCATCACGCATCACGTTTTACGTGATCGTGACCATCACCTGGTTTTGCTCGACGCTATCGCCCGGTTTCACCTTTACGCGCGTTACTGCGCCGTCGCGCGGAGACTTCAATTCATTCTGCATCTTCATGGATTCAAGAATGATGAGATTGTCGCCTTTCTTCACGGTCTGCCCTTCGGTCACCGGCACAACCACGACCAGGCCCGGCATGGGCGCTTTCAGGTTGAACTCCCCGCGAGCCGCACCATTGTGTGCGCCGCCCGCCGCGCGCAGGCGCTTCTCGCGCTCGTCTTCAACCTCGACTGAGTACAGTGAGCCGCGCAGCAGCACCTGCCAGCGCCCATCTTCATCTTCCTGAATATAAGCCTCATGTGATTGCCCATCGATCAGCAGCGTGAACACCGGTTGTTGATTGATGCTGGCGAAATCGACCGGGTGCACGACGCCATCGACAATGACGGAGTGGTCGTCGTTGATTTCGATGGTGTACGCCTTGTCGTGGATGGTAGTGATGTATTTCATGCCAATCCTGGATTGTGCCCCCAGCGTGTCTGATATCTGTGCCAGCGCAATTCTACTTCACGCCCACTCTCAAGGCAGAATGGTCAATGTTTCGTTCAAGACGACGCCATCCAGCGGGCCTGGTTCACCCTCCGGCGCAAGGACTCGCAAGCGGCGACCGCTGGCCTCATCCCACAGGCCGACTCTCAGACGGTAGCGGCCCGGTGGGGTGTCTGGCCGGATCTGCAGGCGGTGCTGGTCTGGAAAATATCGATCCAGCGGCCACTGGCTGGTGGGCAAGCCGCTCTTCCATTCCAGTGCGTCGCTCGGTTGAAGCTTGTCAGATTGTCCCCAAAGCTGCCCGTCCTCATTGAGCAGATGGACGAACACACGCCAATTGGTAGGGACGAGGTCGCGCGCTTGCCAGTACAGCGTCAGCGGAAGTTGATCGCCCGCGTGCGCGGTGTTCTCGGGCAAGTCGAACGCCAGGAAATCCAGGTTGGCCTCCAACGGCGTGTACTGCTGAATTTGGGCTGTCGGAACAGCGGGGCCGGGCCAACGCTCCCGCCACCAATTCACATTGTTCAAACCGACCCGCAGGCCGAGCAGCCCGAAGGCGACGACCCACGGGACCCAGGCGTAGCCGAGCGTTTTCCGGGTCGGGGGAGTGGCTGCAATCAAAGAGCTTGCAGGTGCTGAGGCCGGCCACGCCATCACTCCCAGCACTAGGATGCAGGCCAGGGCGCTGAATGCCCAGCCGAGTTGACGCGGCCACGTGTCCTCCAGCTGTATCACGACTTCATGCTCACCCGCTGGTACGGGTACGACAATCAAACCCTCGGGGCGGCCGATCTCAATGTCGGTGGGCCTGCCATCTACGTATGCCGTCCATCCCGGCCAGTAAAACGTGTAGACCCGCAAAGGAAAGGCGGTTTGGCCGGTGACGTGGAAGCGATCCTGGATGGAGTTGTGAGCCCGCACACTGACCAGTGTGCCATCGGGTAGCGTGCTGCGGTTGACCTTATCCACCAGACCAGTGGCGTAAGAGTCCAACAACGAGGCGACCGGCCGCGGGCTGGATTGCACATCGCTGGGCAAGAATTCATCGTTCGCCGTCGTCCCGATTCCCCAGTTGCGCTCCATCAGGAAAATCCGCTCCACGGAGACGGGGCCAAAATCCGGCCAGGGCAACGGATCGAGATAGCGCACTACCAGGCCGGCACACATCAGTATCGTCAGCGTGCTGACGGCGGGTGCGGCGATTGGCCAGCGCTCCACCCAGCGCACCGCCGCGCCGGCCAACGTTGCCAGTACCAACATCAGCGGGCCGAGCAAACGATAGGGAAATTGGAGGTGGCGGATGAAGGGTAAGGTCTCCCAGACGGGCCGCGATTCAGCCAGCATCAACCCGATTA
>JBQTJD010000425.1:0-5773 GCA_052387475.1 Anaerolineales bacterium
TTGAAGGCTCCGAAACGTCCGGGAGGTTGGACAGCCGTAAGGGTGGCGCGGGTTTTCTGCGCGCGGTGGAAGTCAATCAGCGCCTGGACATTGATGTCCGCCACCCCATCGCCGTAGGTGCAACAAAACGTTTCGTCACCGACGTACTTTGCGATCCGCTTGATGCGCCCGCCCGTCATCGTGGCCTCACCCGTATCCACCAGCGTCACGCACCACGGCTCGACGCCGTTGGTGTGATATTCCACGCGCTTGTTGCGGAAGTCGAAGGTCACATCCGAACGGCTCAATTCGTAACGGGCAAAATATTCTTTGATGACGTGCCCCTTGTATCCGCAGCAAATCAGGAAATCATTCAGCCCATAAGCCGAATAGATTTTCATGATATGCCACAGAATCGGTTTATCCCCAATCTCCACCATGGGTTTGGGGCGCACCGCGCTTTCCTCGCTGATCCGGGTGCCAAGCCCCCCGGCAAGTATGACGACTTTCATACAAGGACTCTATCAGAACGGGCCGGTTACCGGGCGCCGAAGCCCCCGAAGACGACGCCAAACGTCTTGAGGATGATTTGCCAATCCAATGCCAGGCTCATGTTTTCAATGTACTGAATGTCGTACTGCACGATCTCTTCCCATTCCAGGCTGCTGCGACCGTGAATTTGCGCCAGCCCAGTCAGGCCGGGCAGCACTTCCAGCCGTTCGTGCTGCCAGAGCGTGTAGGCTTCAACCTCGACCGGCATGTTGGGCCGCGGCCCGACGATGCTCATCTCACCTTTCAGTACATTGATGAGTTGCGGCAGTTCGTCGAGGCTGCTCTTCCGTAGCAGATGGCCAGTACGCGTCACCTGCGCTTTCGGTTTGAAAATCGGCTTGCCGTTCGCAGCGGAGCGGAGTTCACCCGTGACATACTTTTTCATGTACTCTTTCTGTGCGCGGTCATCCTGCTGGTGCGGCATAGTGCGGAACTTGAACATCCTAAACCGCTTGCCACCCTTGCCGATGCGCTCTTGCACAAAGAAGATCGGACCGGGCGAATCCCATTTCACCAGCAACGCGCAGGCGGCCATCACCGGTGCAATGAGGGGGGCGGCCAGCAGGCAAATGATCAGGTCAATGATGCGTTTGGCCAACAACAAATTTGGGCGATCGCGAAACACCAGCGGTCGCCCCACAATTTCGACCCCTGGGTGGCCTTCGGGATGCCCGGCCGGTGTCTTTGGTCTAATGATCACCCCGTCCATTTGGCGCCTCCGTCAATGGCTGGGTGTCTGGGGAAAGGCTCATCGGGTCCGTAGAGTTCCACGCCAACAGCTTGCCCCGCTCGGCTTCGATATCGTGAGTGGCTTTTTCGACCAAAGCTTCAAAAGTTGTGACGTCCTTCGATAAGGTTGCTGTACCAACGTGCACCGACACGCCGACCTTGTCGGTCACCGCGCGCCGCACACGTTTGATCAATTCGGGCAGTTTCTCGGGCGCGGTTTCCGGCAACAACACCAAAAAGTGATCGTGCCGTTTGGCAATAATGTTGAACTCTTCCAATTCTTCATACAACGCTTTGCTGACGCTGGCGAGGACATACTGCCGCACCATCGCCTGCTGCGCCTCACGCACCATCCGGTCGATGGACATCTCTACCGAGGTATCATCTGCGCGGACAGCCATCACCGCCAAGGGGCGCTGATGGATGCGGGCCCGTTTGACCTCGCGATACATTTCGCCTTGTCGCGACCGGCGCTCGCCCAGTTGCCCGAGCGTAATACTAATAACCGACAACTCAAATTCAGTCACACCATCGCTCACCATCCGCGCCAGCACGATGGTGACGACCAACACAAAGACCTCAGTCAAGAGAATGGGTACATCCGCCAGCCCGTAACCCAACCACACTTCCAAAACCACGAACACCGCCGTGCACGCGGCGGCATAAATCCACAGATTGATTTTGTGCATGGGCGGATAAAGGAGCAAGGCGACAGCGGCCACCGGCACCAGCACGTATGCGACCTGTGAGAGATTGATAAAACTGCTCAGGCGCTCGATGTTGTAAAAAGCAAACAGCCAGACAATCAGAACAGAAACCGGTAGTCGAATTCGCTTCATAGCTTTCTTCCAACCACAAATCACCTACTCCAAGTGAGGACAGGCAGAAGCGCCAACCTGATACCCTCTCATATGATTCTGTTCAGCAAACGGCAGAACCCGGGTTGTCGATCAGCCTCATACAATGGCGAGATCACCCACGCCAAATTAGGTGACAGCCAGGTTAGGACAACCTTACATGCCTAAGCCTAACCTGTGAATAGCCCTAACGTACCGCTGATTGATGGGTACTTTTTCTGAACGGAGTTTGCTCCTGAGCCAGGTAGCCCGGCTATTCACTTTCTGCTACACTGCCGCCAATCCAGTCAACGTTTTTCCAACAGAGGACGCTATCCCATGGCCGCCGCCACCGACCACGCCACTTTGCTTGAGCACGACCGCCGCCAAATTCATCCCATCCACCACCCCAACCGGCACAAAGACCCGCTGATGGTGGAACGAGCCGAGGGGGTGTGGTTGTATACGACTGATGGACGCCGAATTCTTGACGGGATGGCCGGGCTGTGGAATGTGAACGTAGGCTACGGGCGGGCCGAGCTGGCCGACGCCGCCCGTGACCAGATGGCGCGCATGGCTTTTACGTCTAACTTCGCTGGCATGACGAACGTGCCGTCGTCCGAACTCGCTCATATCCTCTCAGGATACGCACACGCCTCGTTAAAATACATCCACTTCACTTCCGGCGGCTCCGAGTCGAATGAGGCGGCGTTCAAAACCGTCCGCTACTACTGGAAGCGGATGGGCAAGCCGGACAAAATCAAGGTCATTAGCCGCCGGCTGGCCTATCACGGCATCACCCTCGCCGCCACATTCGCCACTGGCATCGAGCGCTACCACAAGATGTTCGGCCCGGCGCTCCCCGGCTTCCTCCATATCCCCGCCCCCAATCCGTATCGCTTCGACGGCGACCAGCGCGACGGGGAGACCATCGGGCAGGCGGCGGCTCGCGCGCTCGAGGAAGTCATTCTGCATGAGGGGCCAGACACCGTGGCAGCTTTCATCGCCGAGCCGGTGCAGGGTGTCGGCGGCGTCATCATCCCGCCCGATGATTACTTCCCGCTCGTTCGCGCCATCTGCGATAAGTACAACGTGTTGCTCATCACCGACGAGGTTATCACCGGCTTCGGGCGCACCGGGACGATGTTCGGCATCCAGCAATGGGATTTGCGGCCGGACATTCTCACCTTCGCCAAAGGCATCACCAGCGGCTACTTTCCGCTGGGCGGGATGATGGTATCGGAGGCGATCATGGACGCCATCAACTCCGCGCCGGAAGCCGAGTCGTGGCTCACGGGCTACACGTACTCGGGCCACGCGGCGGCCTGCGCCGTCGGGCTGAAGAACCTTGAGATCATCGAGCGCGAGCATTTGTCCGAACAGTCGCGCAACCTGGGCGAAAAGTTACTGGCCGGACTGCGTACTCTCATGGAATTTCCGTTTGTGGGAGAGGTGCGCGGCCTCGGCCTGCTGTGCGGGGTGGAGATTGTGAAAGACCGCGAGAGCAAGATGCCGGATGACGTGCTAGCGGGCAAGCTGTACAACGCCCTGCTCCAACGCGGTGTGCGCTCACGCTCCGTCGGCGCCAGCACGTTGGCTTTCTCACCGCCGCTTTCCATCACCGAAGAAGAGATTGATGTGATCGTGAAAACCCTCGGCGCGGTGATGGACTCAATCAGCGTCTAAAACAATCGGGCCATGAATGAACACGAATTTGCACGAATGAGAATTCGTGTTCCTTCGTGTAAATTCGTGGCAAGAAACCTCTGTGACCAACAACAGTATCCGCATTAAACCGCTGGCCGAGAACGACCGCAAGCCGATGCCTGAGGTGTTGGGCTTTGGCCGCACGTTCACCGATCACATGTTCACCCAACGCTGGACGCGTGAGCGCGGTTGGCACGACGCCGCCATCGGTCCGTACCGCCCACTGACGCTCGACCCCGGCGCGGCGGTGCTGCATTACAGCCAGGAAATCTTCGAGGGCACTAAGGCCTATCGGCGACCCGACGGCAACGTGAATCTGTTTCGCCCGTGGGAGAACGCCAAACGCTTCAACCGTTCGGCCACGCGCATGGCCATGCCGCACGTGGACATCGAGTCACACGTGGACGCCATAATCGAGTTAGTGCGGCTGGAAAAGGCGTGGACGCCGAGCCAGCCAGGCGCAACGCTGTACATTCGCCCGGTGATGATTGCGACCGAGACCACACTCGAAGTGCGCGCGTGCAACGAGTACCTGCACTACATCATCCTTAGCCCGGTGGGGCCGTACTTCGCCAGTGGCTCGAAGCCGGTATCGGTGCACATCGAGCCGGAGCAGGTGCGGGCGGTGCGCGGCGGCACTGGCGATGCGAAGACCGGCGGCAATTATGCGGCCAGCCTCGTGATCTCGGAGAAAGCGCGCGCGCTGGGTTTTCAGCAAGTGTTGTGGCTGGATGGAGTCGAGCGCCGCTACGTCGAGGAAGTCGGCGCGATGAATATCGCCTTTGTGTACAACGGCAACCACATTCGCACGCCGGCGCTCACTGGCAGCATCCTCCCCGGCGTCACGCGCGACTCAGTGCTGCGCCTCGCGCCTGACCTCGGCTACACCATCAGCGAAGACCGGATTGAGGTGAATGAGATGCTACGCGACCTCGAGCGCGGGGAGGTGTCGGAGGTCTTCGGCATCGGCACGGCGGCGGTGATTGCACCGGTCGGCCGCTTCGGCTATCGCGAGCGCGAGTATATCATCAGCGGCGGGCAGGGCGGCCCGGTGGCGCAGCGCCTGCATACCGCCCTCACCGACATCCAGTATGGCCGCGCCCCCGACCCGTATGGGTGGACGTTGATGATTGAGGTGAAGTGAAAGGCAATGCGGCGAAAACGAAGCCCCCGTGTGGGAGGCTTTTGTCGTGAGACGCAGCAGTAGCACTCAACCACACAATTTTCGTTATCTGGCCCACAATCGGTGGTGACGGGTACTAGATTGCAGAGCGTTCTTAGATTTCGTCAAAATCGCTTTCCAAGTAATTCCGAGAATAGAATCGCAATCTCTTAGGTCGCACCTTTGACTTTTGCCCAAGCTTGTGTTCAGCATCTACCTTATCTGCAAATTCAATTATCTTCTCCTTCGAGTGAAACATCTCTATGTAATACACTATATTGAGAAGTAGATTTAGGAGTAAGTCGTCAGCGAAGATCAAATCGCGTTTGGTTATATCATCGGAATTACCTTGATGTACAAAATCACACCGCTTGCGGTAAACCTCCCGGATTTTTTCTTCGTAATTGTCTGATAACCAATATCCTACCCATCCTAGGAATGCCTCTATTCGCTTTGGAAGCACATCGGTGTATTTATCGCCTTGTCTCGTAAGCAATAACTCAAGCGCTATCATATTCCATGAAAACGCTTTTGTAACATCACTGGAAGTGAGGCTCTGCCCTACGAGAACAGATGCCCTCATCAAATCCTTACGCCAATTTTCCGAGACCCTGATCTTTCCAGTGAGAATCTTGAGCAGCTTGAGGAAGAATCCCTGGCGTTGGTAAGTCTTCCATCGTTGGTTCAGAACTAGAACTTGCGGCGACCTAGTTAGTCGTCCCTGAAAAACGGAAAAGAGCGATTGGTGGAGCGGGAAATGGGGCCATCGCTGAAAATCGGCTCCCAGGAAGTGCGTGACAGAGCGGCA
>JBQTJD010000426.1:0-3153 GCA_052387475.1 Anaerolineales bacterium
CCCCATGTGCACACTCTGACCGGCGGTAGTGAGGGCATTGTGCAGCAGCAGCGTGGTGGAGCTTTTGCCCGCCGAGCCGGTGACGCCGATGGCGGGCAGCGGGCTGAATTGCAGGACGGCATCGGCGGGCATGGAGACGAGTTGCCCGCGCCGGCGCGCCTCCACGATGAACGGCCGGGTCGGCGGATGAAAGAGATCGGCGAAGATGATATCGAAATCGGGCGGCAGCGTATTGGGATCGGTGTTCGGCTCAATCGCTACGCCCCGGCGCATCAACACCTCACACTTATTTTGTAACTCGGGTGGGATTGGACCTGCGTCCACGATGCGCACGCGCGCGCCGAGGCCCACCACCCAACGCGCCAAGCTGAGTGAGTCGACGCTGAAGCGGTCAATGATGATGCGAGCCGAGGCGAGGCGCTCGCGGGTCAAGGTGCCATTCACCATCAATAGACTCTATCGGAAATAGTGATTTGACCGTCATCGCCCGGAAATGAATTTCCGGGCTAGGAGTTGCGCCGGGTGAACCCGGATTGTTTTCAGCCCGATTGATCGGGCATCGTTTTTAGCCCGGCGAGTTCATCGCCGGGCGTGCGGCGCGTTACCGTTATTTCCGATCGAGTCTAGCGAGACTGGGTCTCAGACTGACGAGCGTAATAGCCGGAAACATCAAGGCTCCGGTTGTGGGAAAAAGACGGAGACGGTATAACCGCTTCCAGCTGGCACCGCCAAGCGGTGAGGTGGCCGAAGGGGCCCCACCCCAGTGGAGTTGAGCATGAGCGTCGCCCAGGTTTCCCTCGCCGAACTTCTCCGCCAACACGTGACGTTGGAAGGTGAGGGTATTGACCGCAGGTACCTGAATGTCGACATTCCGAACTTGCAGCGCGAAGCCAACGTGCGTTGGTTTTTGAAGCAGCAACGGCAGTGTCCGGTGGCCTCGTCAGCGGCGATGGCGCCAATCAGCCATGCCTTTGTCGCGGCGATTGAAACGCAGGCCCAAACACATCAGGCGCCAGTGCTGACGTTCGCGAAGGGACAACGCAAGGACGATGTGGGCGCGCCTGACGTGGCGCGGGCGGCGGGTCAGGATCGCATCGTGCTGATCGGGAAGGCGCAGGAGAAGACGACGACCTTTCGCACGACCCAAGGGCATGGGTCGCGGAGCCGCGACCGCTATCCGCGGCTGTAGCGTACAACAGCCATGGTCAACCACTACTACTTCTACGGGGTTGATGGCGACTGCGGGCCGTTCTTCATCACGGTCAGTTCGCACTTTCCCTACACCGCCAAATTCTGTCTTAACGGGCACGCGTACCTCCAGCGCCAACTGAGCCAAGCTGGGATTGCCTATGCAGGCTTGGACAACGGCCTGCGCTCGTGTGGCGATCCCGCGCGTATGCAGGCGCTGGCCGATGGCTTGTCGGCGGAGACGATTGAGGCCTTGGTGCGCCAGTGGCGGGCGCGTCTGCCGCAACCCTGCACCGCCATCGAGCGTGCCGCCGGGTACGATTACGCCATCTCCAGCCGGCAGGCCGAGTTCGCTCTCACCCAAGTCCTGGATCGGCCGTTGACCGGGCGACTGTTCTTTGAAGCGGCCATTCGCGAAAACCTGGACTTGGGCCGACCCGAGCCGGTGCAACTGATTGTCGAGCGCCGCATCACGAAGGCCACGCCGAGCCGCTTTCGCACCCGGATTATCACCGACGGGGTGACCCCGGCCTTGCACGTCGATTACCGGCATACGCGTATCAAGCAAGATCATAAAGAAGGGCGGGCTTTACGCACTGAAACCACCCTCAACGACACGCGCGACTTCTACCTCGGCAAACGGCTGACTCATCTGCCGGCCCTGCGGCAGATCGGCTTTCAGGCCCACCGACGACCCTTGCACGTCCAAATCCTCAGCCATGATTGCCTCTTAGCTGAAGACGCCTTTCAGCAAGTCAACCAGCCCGTCAAAGTCCACAACCAGCGCGCGGCGGCTTTGCGATTTACTGACCCACGTGTCCAGGCCTGGTTAAGTGCTCTCGTTGCCTTTCGGCTTCTGCCTCGCGGATTCGCTAATCCCGACTTGCGGCTGCTCCTCGCGCCCCTCCTGGGCCTCACCCCAGACCAAGTCACCGCTGGGCAGATGACCTGTCACCTGCGACGCTTGCGATTGCATGGCTTGATTGAACGCTGACCGCAGACGCATCGGTACCAAGTGACGGATTTCGGCTGGCGGGTGGCGTTGTTCTTCACCCGCACTTATGCCCGCGTCATCCGCCCGGGCTTGGCGCAGATTGTCCCCAACGCGCCACCCGTGGACAGTGCGCTTTGTCGCCGCTTTGACCAACTGGAAACCGCGCTGGACGACTGGAGTGCGCAGGCCACGCTCGCGGTATGAAACTTGACTCATTTTCATCGGCTTTGAAAGGATCAGCCGCCTAATGTTCAAATCAAAATGCTGAGGGAAATCCGCAGGTCACCGAATCTTACCATCGGGCGCTGTATACTTGCCGCCGCGTTTACTCGCCCCGGAGCACACCAATGGCCCTCACCAAACTTGATCCAGTTGAAATCCGCAATTTTCTGCAAAGCGCCGACCCGGCGTTGCTCGGCGTCATCGGCACCTATGGCGCGGATGGTTACCCCCATCTCGTCCCGGTATGGTATCACTACGATGGTGAGCACGTTCACATTTGGACATTGGCAACGCGCGCGTGGGTGAAGAATGCTGGGCGCGATAGTCGAGTGGCGTTTTCTGTGCAGGAGGAGGGGGCCGCTGCTCGAGGGGTGAGCATCCGGGGCCGTGCGGCAATCGTAACGGGCGACCCGTCTCGGGTGACGGATGAGATCCGCGCCATCACGCTGCGCTACGTCCCCGATCCATTGGAAGCGAACGTGTACATCCAGCGCTGGCCCGACCTACGCACGATCGTTTCGATTACGCCGGAAAAGATCACCGGCTGGCGCGACGATGGGGCATAGGTTGCTTGATCAGCTTAAGTTTGCTCGTCTACTCCCAAATGGACTTCATCTCCCACATATCCAGCGATGGAACTTTAACTTGACCTTCCGCAAATACACCTACGCCCAGGCTATCGCTTCGCGTCGGATAAATCCGGCTGACCAGATAGATTTGCTCATTGACGAAAAGCTCCACAATTGAGT
>JBQTJD010000427.1:0-2268 GCA_052387475.1 Anaerolineales bacterium
GGCCCTCGTCACTGCCGCGCGCGCCATGACTCCGTTCGCGCTACAAGTGGCTGTGAAGGATTTTGGGGAGGTCTCTCCGGCGGACTCGGTCAGCGTGGCGGGCGATGAACTGCGTCTTGGTAGGCTGCGCCTCCTCACCGGCGAGGCGGCCCTATGGAATCCGGTTCCCGATTGGGGAATGGTTTCCCGCGCGCTGGCCGCCGACCTCGCCCGCCTCGCGCACCTCGCCGAAATCACGTTGACGTTCGGCAAGCCCGGCAGTTTGCTGGCCGTGTTCGATGACGCCGACTCAAATCCCACACTCAACCGCGCTCGGCGCGGAGCTAACGCGCTGATTGAGGGACTACACTCTCACTCAATGCCTCGCTGCGTTGAAGGCGTCAACGCTCTGGCCGGCCTCGGCGCCGGCCTCACCCCGGCGGGCGATGACTTCATCTGCGGCGCGTTGTTCGCGGTGTGGGCCGGGCTACTCCCCTCTCCCAACGGGAGAGGGGCTGGGGGTGAGGGCGAGATCGCCGAAGCGGCGGCACCTCGCACCACCACCCTCTCCGCCGCCTATCTGCGCGCTGCTGCACGCGGTGAGTGCATGGCGTTGTGGCACAATTTGTTTACGGCGCTGTGCGATGACGGGCGAGACCTGAGACCTGAGATCGGAGAATTGCTGTCTGTCGGCCACACCTCCGGCGCGGATGCGCTCGCCGGCTTCATCGCGGCGTATCATTGGCATGCACGAGTGTCGGCTGATCACGTTTGATGTGTACACCGCCCTCTTCGATGTGGAGGGCAGCTTGACCCCGGCGGTAGGCGAATTGGTCAATGACCCGCTTGAGTTCGTGCGCGCGTGGCGCGGAAAACAATTGGAACTCGCCCTCATCAGCAACTCGCTCGACCGTGGCCGGGTATCTTTTGAAACGTTGACCCGACGCGCTTTGGATTACGTACTGGCTCGGGCCAAGCTCAACGCTCCGGAGATCACGCGGCAGAATCTTGTGAAAGCATGGGGTGAATTGCAGCCGTGGCCCGAAGCGGGCGAGGTGCTGGCGGCGGTCAAAGTACGTGGCTATCTGATGGCGCTGCTTTCTAACGGAGACGAAGCGCAGTTGCAGACTCTGACTACACGATTGTCGATATCATTCGACCACATCTTTTCGTCCGAACGCGCCGGCTACTACAAGCCGCATCCCAGCGTGTACGAGTTGCCGTGCCGCGCACTGGGATTGTTGCCAGAGCAAATTCTGCACGTTGCCGGTTCGGCCACCGATGTGCTGGGCGCGAAGTCTGCCGGTTTGCGCTGCGCGTGGTCAAACCGGCGCGGCGAGCCTGTGCTTGACCCGGCTTTTGCACCCGGTTATGAGTTCGCCGACTTGCGCGGACTGTTGACCTATCTTTGATCATTGCCCAATCGGAGAGACCCTATGAAAACCCTGATCAAGAATGGCACTCTCGTCACTGCGTCTGAATCGTTCAAGGGTGATCTGTTAATTGATAACGGCAAAGTCGCCCTCCTCGGATTGAACCTGCCCGCTGACGACGCGCAAGTGGTGGACGCGGCTGGCAAGTTCGTGCTGCCGGGCGCGATTGACGTGCATACGCACCTTGAGCTGCCTTTTGGCGGCACGGTCTCGAGCGATGACTTTTACAGCGGCCACAAAGCAGCCGCCTTCGGCGGCACGACGTTTCATATTGACTTCGCGATGCAGGCCAAAGGCGAACGGCTGCATCAAACCGTCGAGCGCTGGCATGCCAAATCCAAAGACAAAGCGGTGATTGATTACGGCTATCACCTGGGCATTACCGACCTCACCGATGAGGTGCTGGCCGAGATCCCGCGGATGGGCAAAGAAGGCATCACCTCGCTTAAAGTCTTCATGGCCTACAAAGGCGTGTTGCAGATTGATGACACGACCATGTTCAAAACGATGTTGACGGCTGCGGAGTATGGCATGATCGTGATGGTGCACGCGGAGAACGGCGACGCCATTGACGTGCTCGTGAAGGATGCTATCGCCAAAGGCCACACCGCGCCCGAATGGCACGCCCTCACCCGGCCCGATTGGTGCGAAGGCGAGGCGACGAACCGCGCGGTCTCGCTCGCCGCCGTGGCTGGTGCGCCGCTGTACGTCGTACACGTGACATGTGCGAAAGCCGCCGACGCCATCGCACGCGGGCGGGCGAATGGCGTAAAGGTGATGGGCGAAACGTGCGTGCAGTATTTCCACTTCACCATTGACGACCTGCGCCGGCCCGATGGCGCGAAGTGGGTGTGCT
>JBQTJD010000428.1:0-2106 GCA_052387475.1 Anaerolineales bacterium
AAAGGCAACATTGAGTTTCATCATAGCGCAGGCAAGGGATAAAGCCCGCTGATTATAAGGCAGACCGGTGCGGTTATGCGTTCCTTTGAAACGCCGGAAACCGCGCCGGCCTCTGCACGCCGTTGAGCCGGCGTTCACGCTAGCCGTCACCACTGCACAGTGCGTCAATGGCTACCAGAGAGCGCGAACGCCATTCAGTCTTTGGCTACCGCGTCACGCGGTCAGCCGGGGATGGGCGGGGCTGTCTCTGAATTGGGGCGCCGTCTCGCGCCGTTCGGCAGCGAGATTTACCGGCCGGACATTCAGGGTCATGGGAGAAGAGACGAAACCCGAGATTGTTGTTGAAGTTGACGGGTACGTTCCTGTTGCGGTAGGCACAGCGGGCGTTCCTATGATTGTTGTTCCACGACCCGCCGCGCACGGCTCAATCCGCCCGGCCCCACGTCAATCGTAAAGCGAACTTGCCCGCTTCACGCTGTCGCCGATTTTTGCCACCCTCCGAGGAGTTTGCCAACTTCCACCAACATCCGTGCGGCGTGTTGATACTGTCCGAGGCTAATCAACTGCAAGTCGCGACACAAGCGCAGGTGTGTGCGCAGTTTGTCCAGTTCGCTGTCAGCGGCGATGAGATGTGTTGTTGGCAGGCGCTGATGCGCGGCCTCGATCAGCAACTCTTGAAAGCGCAGGGCCTCATGTTGCAGCGCCGCTGCCATCACAAAGCGTTGTTGGCGGGGAAACTTTACCGTGAGCGGGATGAGCCACGCCACGAGGTCGTAGGTCTTGGAGAAGATGGGCGACTCTTTCATGCGAATACTCGTGGAATCACGATGCCGGAGAACAGCGCGCGGCGCAAGCCCCACGTCTCGCCCTGCGCCACGTGCGCAATCCAGCCCTTCACCGAATCATCCAGCCGCTGCCAGCCGATCCGCCCATCAGCGAAATCGTGGAGCAGATGCTTGAGCCGCCGCTGAAAGGCAATGCCGTTGCGGCGTTTGAGTCGGCGATGCGTGGGATACAGCCGCCAGCCGAGAAACGGAATGCCAGTCTCAACCGGAAAGACCGCCGCTTCGTTTTCATGCAGACCCAGCCGCAACGTGCGTGCAAACTCGATGACGGCGGCTCGCCAGCGATGCAGGCTGGGTTTATCCGGCGCGAAGAGCAGGAAATCATCCACGTACCGCACGTACGCCGGGCACTTGAGTTCGCGTTTGATGAAATGATCAAGCGGGTTGAGATAGACGTTGGCCCAGAACTGCGAGGTGAGGTTGCCGATGGGCAGAGCGCGCGGGCGGTCAAGGGCAAACAATCTGTCTCCGGGAAATAGCCGGGGCGTGAAGTCGTGTGCGTGGATTCCGGCCCCGCTCGCCAGAATCTCCCGCGCCAGCCACAACACTTGCGGGTCGGCGATGACGCACGCCAGTTGGGTTTCAAGGATGGCGTGATCCATGCTGGGAAAGAAATGCTCGAGGTCGCACTTGAGCACGAACGGATAGCGCCGGGCGAAGTGCTGGGCGCGGTCGAGCGCGGCATGCGTGCCCTTGCCAATGCGGCAGGCATACGAGTCGTGGATGAAGCGCCGCTCGAACAACGGCTCGATGAGGTTGCACAGCGCGTGATGTACGACCCGATCTTTGAACGGCGCGGCGGAGATGAGGCGCGGCTTGGGGTCATAGATGCGGAAGTTGCGGTACGCACCGGGGCGGTACGTCTGCGCTTCCAGTTCGCTCTGAATCTCAAACAGGTTGCGTTCGAGGTGGAACTCAAAGGCGGCGACATCGGGCCGGGAGCGTTTGCCCCTTGCCGCTTTCTTGAAGGCGAAGAAGATGTTGTCGAACGAGGTGATGAGCGGGTAGAGGTGTTTGTGTGTTTTCATGTTTGAGCCTGCGCCTTCCTCCCAGCAGGTTCCGGGGCGGACGGGAGACGTCCCGGTGGGGCGTCTCTACGTAGAGACGGGCCGGGGGCCCGTCTCCGACCCCAAAATGAGCACCTGTCCGCCCTTCAACCGAACGGGAGAGGGAGGCGTTACACTTACGGAGTGCGGCAGACCGCCGCGAGGCGCCGCGCGAAAAGCACGCGCGGCTGGGGAAGGGGCACGGCCCCTTCCCC
>JBQTJD010000429.1:0-1703 GCA_052387475.1 Anaerolineales bacterium
ACTTGAGCAGCCCATCGTAGTCGCTCACCGCCAGCGCAAAGTGGTGCGTACCGCCGATGCCCCAGTGCCCGCGTGGCGCGTTTGGCCACTCGAAGAACGTCACCGCTGAGCCGGGGCTGCCGGTCTCGTCGCCAAAGTATAAGTGATAGCTGCCTGGATCATCGAAGTTGACGGTCTTCTTTACGAAGCGCAGGCCGAGGACCTTGGTGTAGAAATCCACGGTGCGTTGCGCCTCGGCGCAGACGAGGGTGATGTGATGGAGGCCGAGGAGGGTCATGGCATGATCCGTGAAACGTCAATAGTGCTACTGCGCCGGCTGTGGCGGCATAGCCGGCTTGGTCACCGGCAGCCGATAGATGCCCAGCCCCAGTACAATCGTCAAGATCGTCATCGTGCCGGCAAAGCCCATCGCCACGTTCGGGCCGATATTGTCGAAAAGATAACCGGAGATGGGCGGCCCGACGATGCTGCCGAGCGAGGCCACCGCCTGGTTGAGGCCAATGACGCGCCCGCGCTGATTCGGCGGCGCGGTGTAGGTGAGCAGGGCAATGAGCGCCGGATAGCCCATGCTTCCACCGATGGCGAGCAGCGGCACCGCGGCGATGGCCGTCGCCAGGTAGGGCAGCAAGGCAAGCAGCGCCATCCCCAACCCGCGCGCGAGGTTGCCGAAGACGACGAGATGTCGCTCACCAAAACGTTTCACCGCCGGGCCGACCAGCCAGCCTTGCGCGATCACACCGAACACGCCCACTGCTGTCAACACCCCGCCGATGATCTGTTGCACCGTGGCCTGTGGGAATCCGGCCAGCGCAGTGCGCTCGAACCACAGCGCATAGATGGTCTGAAAGGCGAAGAAGGCCAGGTTGACGCCGAACGAGATGCCGAGCAGCAACCGCAGCGAGGGCGATTTGCTCATCTCGCCGGGTATCCGAGCGAGTTCGAGGAACGGCGTCGCGAGTGTGATGGGCTGCTCGCGGTTGCGCTTCTCCGGCGGCAGCGACTCGGGCAGAAAAAAGATCGTCAGAAGCACTGTCAGCAACGAGAAACCGGCGGCGGCGAAGAACGGCACGCGCGGCCCAAACCACGCCGCCAGCAATCCACCAAAAGCCGGCCCAAAGATAAAGCCCGCGCTGAAGGCCGCGTTGACGATGCCCAACCCGCGCGCCCGATTCTTTTCTTCAGTAATGTCGCTCAAATACGCCTGCGCCACCGAGATGTTGCCGCCGGTCAGTCCATCAATCAGCCGCGCAACATAGATGACGCCGATGTTGCCGGCCAGCCCGGTGAGCAGCAGCGAAGTCAGCGTGCCCGTTTGCGAGGCAATGAGCACCGGGCGACGCCCGTACCGATCCGACAAGCGGCCGAGGATGGGACCGGCGATCATCGTAGCCGCGAAGTACACGCTCGTCAGCGCGGTGATGAGTTGCGCCGAGGCGCCGAGGTCGTTCTTCGCGAACAGGGGTAACACTGGGATCGTGATGCCCAGCCCCAGCACATCCACGAACACGATCATAAAGATCGGGAACAGCGGCGAACGGAAGAAAGAGAAGGCTCTCTGCATGAGTTTGATGATTAGAGAATTGGGGGGGGGGGGGTTTGAGACCGGAACACAAAAAAACACGTTTTTTTTAAAATAGAACACGCCGCCCCCCCCCCGTGGGGCCAGCCCCCCCCGCCGGTGGGGCGGCAGGGGGGAGCCCACA
>JBQTJD010000430.1:0-4328 GCA_052387475.1 Anaerolineales bacterium
GGCAAATGGCTTCTTGCTCCCTTCCCTCGTGTACGGGGGAAGGGCTGGGGATCAGTAATAACACCGCCCGGCTCAGAGATCACGCACTACGAACACTTCCACCAGTTCGCTCAACGCCTGCCGGTGCTCGTTGTCGGGCGCACCGGCCAGGGCGGCCTGCGCGCGCTGCACGTAAGTGCGGGCTTCATCCAGCGCCGCCTCAATGGCGCTCGATTCGCGCACCGACTTCACCACCCGCTCCACCAAGTTCGCATCGCCCGCGTGGCCGTTGAGGAGTTTGGCAAGATACGGGTCTTTCGGGTGCTGATCGAGATAGCACAACGCCGGCAGCGTAATCAACCCTTGCCGCAGGTCACTGCCGGCGGGCTTGCCAAGATGGGCCTCATCCGAAGTGAAGTCCAGCACGTCATCCACAATTTGGAAGGCCATGCCCGCCTCGCGACCAAAGGTCCGCATCGCCGCTACCGCTTTCTCATCGGCTTCCGCCAACAGGGCCGGAGCCTCCGCTGCCACGGCAAACAGAGAAGCGGTCTTGCCGTTGATGCGTTTGAAATAGCCCTCGCGCGAGGCCGTGCCCCGCCCTTGAAACATCTGGGTCAACTCGCCGTTGACGATAATGGTCAACGTGTGCGCGAAAATCTTCATCACCGGCACCGACTCGGCTTGCGCGGCCAGTTCAGCGGCGCGGGCAAACAGGTAGTCGCCGGTCAGCACGGTGGCGGCCGGTGTCCAGTGTGCGTTGAGGGTCGGGATACCGCGCCGCAACAACGCGCCGTCCACCAGATCATCGTGTACGAGCGTGGCGGTGTGCAGCATCTCCACGGCAGCGGCTAATGCAATCGAGCGCTCCATCGGCGCATCGAACAGACGCGCGCTGAGCATGGTCAGCGCCGGGCGCAGGCGTTTGCCGCCGGCGGCCAATAAATGCTCCAGCGCATACGCCAGTGTGTCATGATGCTCGCCGGACGATTCGCGCATCTTCGCTTCAACGGCCCGCATCTCCGGCTGCACCGGCGCGATCAAATCAGCGACCGAGCGGTTTTTCACCACAGGCATCGTCGTCAGCATGCTTCCACTACTCCCACCGAAAGAGACTGGCCGCGTTTTGTGTCGTCACTTCCGCCACGATCTCCAAAGTTTGTGCCCGTGTCAGCGCCAGCGTTTCAGCCACATACCTCACATACGCCGGTTCATTGCGTTTGCCACGCTGCGGCTGAGGGGTCAAATAAGGCGCGTCCGTTTCGATCAATATCCGTTCCAGCGGCAGGCCGGCAAACAGCGCCCGCAGGTCATCACTTTTTTTGTACGTCAGTGGCCCATCCACTCCGAGATAGAAACCCACGGCCAGCGCTTCTTCGGCCATCGCCGCATCACCCGAGAAAGCGTGCAAGACAGCGCCAGCCTGTGGTGGCGTCTCCCGCAACACCGTCATCACCGCCTCGTGCGCGTCACGGTCGTGTACGATGATGGGCTTGCCGACTGCGTTCGCCAGTTCGATTTGCCGGCGAAAAACATCGGCCTGATCCAACGGCGGGGTTTTTTTCCAAAAGAAGTCTATCCCAATTTCGCCTATTCCGACAACTTTGGGATGGGCAGCCAGCATACGGAAATCGGATAGCGACTGTGGCGAATACTTATCAGCCGAATTGGGGTGGACGCCGACTGCGGCGTACACGCCGGGATAGTGCTCCGCGAGGGCGACCGCGCGCCGGCTGGTAGCCAGATCAATGCCGGGCACTACGATGCGGGTCACGCCCGCAGCCAGCGCGCGTTCGACGACGGCGTCGCGGTCTGCGTCGAACGCGTCGAAATCAAGGTGGCAATGCGTATCAACCAGCACCGCGCCCACCCCGTCCGCTATTTGAGACCGGCCAGCTTCAACCCATCCTCAAGTACCGGCTGCACGCGCGCGAGATCAAGCACCTCGCAATACACGCGGATGATCGGCTCGGTGCCGGAGAAACGCACCAGCATCCACCCGCCGCCGTTTTCAAAAATGAACTTGAAGCCATCTGTAGTATCAATGCGCTCAACTTTCAATCCACCAAGCATGACGCCCGGCTGCGCGGCCGCGACTTTCTGCCGCACGCTGTCACGCTGTTCCGTTGGGAAGAGCGTATCCACGCGGTCGTAATAGTGCGCACCGACCTTATCGTACAACGCCTGTAGCAACTGCGACGGCTTCTTGCCGGTCTTGACCATGAAATCGAGGAAGAGCAAGTTGCCGAGGATGCCATCGCGCTCCGGCACGTTGCCCTTGAACGCATATCCGCCGCTCTCCTCGCCGCCGATCATCGCATCGGTCTCGACCATCTTCGGCGCGACGTACTTGAACCCAACGCCGGTCTCATGCACCGGCACGCCGTACAGCTTGCCGAGCTTATCCAGCATCGCGCCGGCGCTGAGCGTTTTCACAATCGGCCCGCGCTGCCCGCGTATCTCCAGCAAATAGTGAGCGAGCAAGGCGAAGACCTGCAGCTGATTCAAGAAGCGGCCATTCTCGTCGCCGATCCCCATGCGGTCGGCGTCGCCGTCGGTGATGAGCAACACATCCGCGCCCCGCTCAACCGTCGTCCTCAGGCCCACATCAACATTCGGCTGAATCGGTTCGGGGCGCTTCATCTCGGGGAAGCTGGGGTTGCGTGTGTTGTGAATTTCCTCGACCACGGTTTTGCCGCCGGCCAACAAACGTGGGAACCAGCCGCCCCCGTTGCCCCACATCGCATCCACCAATACCTTGAAGCCGGCGCCTTTGACGGCCTCAACATCCACCAGCTTGTGCAGGTTGGCGATGTAGGCCACTGAAGCATCGAACATGCGGATGAGGCCCTGTGTTTCGGCCTCAGCGTGCGCCATGGTCTTCACTCCTTCGGAACCGGGGATGAGCGACTCGATCTGCTTGAGGCCTTCGGGATCAATTGCGCCGCCGTTCGGGTCGCGGACTTTGAACCCATTATCTGACGGCGGGTTATGCGAGGCGGTGATGTTGATCGCGCCCACAGCGCGCTTGTCCACCACCGCGTAGGCGATGACAGGCGTGGGCGTCGGGCCATCCGTCAGCCACACCTTCAACCCGTTAGCGGCCAGGACTTCGGCGGCTGCGGCGGCAAAGTGTTCAGAGCCAAAGCGCTTGTCATGACCGATGACAACGTCGCGGCCCGCCCAGCCTTTGCTCAATAGATACAGCGCGAAGCCTTGCGTGCAGCGGCGCACATTCGCGAATGTGTAATCCTCGGCGATGACGCCCCGCCAGCCATCGGTGCCAAATTTGATTGAAGTTTCTTGAAGCATAGAGGCCTCGATCAGAAACTCTAATCCCTAATCCCTTCTGAGGGGTGAGGGATTAGGGATTACTAAACTTCCCGCCCATTCTTGAGCGCGTCGAGGTCGGCCTCGACCATCATTTCTACCAGTTGTCTGAAACTCACCTGCGGCTCCCAACCTAAAATCCGTCCCGCCTTCTCCGGGTTGCCGATCAGCAAATCAACTTCGGCCGGGCGATAGAACTTCGGGTCTTGCACCACAAAATCGTGATAGTCCAATCCAACGTGAGCAAAGGCCACCTCACACAACTCACGCACCGAATGGGTCTCACCCGTGGCAATCACGTAGTCATCGGCCGTCGCCTGCTGCAACATCAACCACATGGCGCGCACATAATCACCCGCGAAGCCCCAATCGCGTTGCGCGTCCAGATTGCCCAGCCGCACTTCCTTCGCCAGCCCAAGATTGATCTTCGCCACGGCGTGCGTGACCTTGTGGGTCACAAACTCCAATCCGCGACGCGGCGACTCGTGATTGAAGAGGATGCCGGAACAGGCGAACATGTTGTAGCTCTCGCGGTAGTTCACCGTAATCCAATGAGCATACACCTTCGCCACGCCGTATGGGCTGCGCGGATAGTACGGCGTCTGCTCGGTTTGCGGCACTTCCATCACCTTGCCGAACATCTCGCTGCTCGAGGCTTGATAGAACTTGATTTTGGGATTGACCATCCGCACGGCTTCGAGGATGCGGGTGACGCCCAGCGCAGTGAACTCGCCGGTGAGCACAGGCTGCTTCCATGAGATTGGGACAAAAGATTGGGCGGCGAGGTTATAGACTTCGTGCGGTTGATACTCGCTTAGCAAATCCACCAGCGAGGTTTGGTCGAGTAAATCTCCCTGCGCGATCTCCACTTGATTCTGAATATGCCGAATGCGATCAAAGTTGATGGTGCTCGTGCGACGCACCATGCCGACGACCTGATAGCCCTTCCCCAGCAGGTATTCAGCCAGGTACGAGCCGTCTTGTCCAGTGATGCCGGTGATGACAGCAGTAGGCACTGC
>JBQTJD010000431.1:0-6330 GCA_052387475.1 Anaerolineales bacterium
GCAACGCCAATTACCGTTCACTGTCGACTGCTCACTGTTCACTATTCTGAATGACGACAATTGAAGCACCCGTAACTAAGCCCGTCACAACGAACGGGACGAAGTACCCGCGCACGGTGATTGTGACTGGCCGCAAGAAAGACGAGCCGGTCGTCTCGAATCTGGTCATCGCCAAAGCCGACGTGCAGGCGCTTTCGAAGTTCAAGAGAGACGCCCAATGGTATGCCCGGCGCCGGTTGGCCGCACTTAAGCAGTACACCGCCACGCCCATGCCTACGCTGACCGACGAGGCCTGGCGGCGCACGGACATTCGCGCGTTCAAGTGGGGGGCCGTCGTTTGGCCCCATCTTACAGGCAAAGCTCAAACGACGGCCCGCATTCCGTCTTCGCTGTTGAAGCCGCTGGTGGGCAAGGCGCAGGGCGGGCAACTTGTGCAGGTCGGTGGCCGCGCGGAAGAATTCGCGCTCAACGCCGCGATCAAAAAACAGAAGGTCATCTTCACCGATTTCTTCACCGCGACAAAGAAGTATCCCGAATTAGTCAAGAAGCATCTCGGCAAGGTCGTGCCGATTGCAGAAGGCAAGTTCGCGGCGCTGGCCGAGACGATGGCCGACTACGGACTGTTCGTGTACGTGCCCAAAGGCGCCAGGGTGGAGCTGCCGTTGCACTCGGTGGCGTGGCTCACCGGTGCGGCGCACTTTGGCCGCGTGGTGGTAGTGGTGGAGGACGGCGCCTCAGCGACCCTCGTGCACGAAACATCGTCGCCGGAGGGCGCGTCGGCCGCGCTGCATGCCGCCACGGTCGAGGTCAAGGTCGGCAAAAACGCCCACCTCACCTTTGTGGAACTGCAATCGCTCGGCAAGAACGTTTGGAACTTCACCCACGAGCGCGTACGGGTTGGTCAAAACTCGAAAGTGGATTGGATCTTTGTGGCGCAGGGTACGCACCTGACCAAAAACTTCTCTGAGATTGATTTGGACGCCAGCGGCGCGATCGGCAAGATGTCCGGTTACTATTTCACCGATGGCGATCAGCACCTTGACCACGACACCCAGCAGAATCACAACGCGCCGAATACAACCAGCGACCTGTTATTCAAGGGCGCGCTAAAAGACAAAAGTCGTTCGGTGTGGCAGGGCATGATCTACGTCGCGCCCGGTGCGCAGAAGACCGACGGTTACCAAGCCAATCGCAATTTGGTGTTGAGCCAGCACGCTCGCGCCGACTCGATCCCCGGCCTCGAGATTATGGCCGACGATGTGCGCTGCACGCACGGCGCAACCGTGGGCCAGTTGGAACAGGAACACATCTTCTACCTCATGACGCGCGGCCTGAACCGCCGCGAGGCGGAGCGATTGGTGGTGGATGGCTTCTTTGACCCGATTTTGCAGCGCATCCCATTTGAGGGCGTGCGTGAACGATTGAAGCGTTCGATAGAAGCAAAGATGGGATAACGGATCGAGTGGTGCATGGATTGAACTGAGACAACACATCATAATCCGTTCAATCTGCCAATGAAATCTGCTCAATCCGTTATGGTAGAATGCCGCGCGTCAAGTTTGAGACCGGCGAAAAAGTAGAGTTGCGGTGTTACTTCGTACGCGATCAGAAGATCGTGCACGATTGGTTGCCCGGCCGGGTGATAAGTGCTGATCACCGCATGCTCGCTGTCCAATTCGAGACGGAAGTATTTTCCAACAACGGTTGGCGCATTCCGGATCGGACGTTGTGGTGCACGCATGGATCACCCAACCTCCGTCGCGCCGAACACGAACCTACCACATGATGACCCTATGCAGGCTGGCTTGTATGTGTACAGGCGCTGGAGAGCCAAAGCAGGCTGACGCTCTTCTGCCGATTGATTTGCCTGCGCGTATCCGTTAGTTGTGTGATGCGCCGCTGCCGGCGCGCCACATCCCCATCTCCTCCAACATCAGACTGAAAGGCCAACACCATGAGCACACCGTACGCGCGTCCAGAATATCTCGTTGACACTCAGTGGGTGGTTGATCACCTCAACGACCCCAAAGTCCGCATCGTCGAATCGGACGAGGACATTTTGCTTTACGACCAGGGTCACATCCCCGGCGCGGTGAACATCGACTGGGTGAACGATCTCAACGACAAGGTCCGCCGCGACTATCTGAGCAAAGACGGCTTCGAGCAACTGCTGTCGTCCAGGGGCATCGCCAACGACACGACCGTCGTCTTCTACGGCGACAAGAACAATTGGTGGGCGACGTATGCGTTCTGGGTATTTCAACTTTTCGGCCACGCCAATGCCAAGATCATTAATGGCGGTCGTAAGAAGTGGTTGGATGAGGGCCGGCCCACCAGCAAGGAAACGCCCAGCTATCCCAAGACTGACTATAAAGCGCAGGAGCGCGCCGACTACAAGATCCGCGCCTTCCGCGATCAGGTGTTGGCGCATGTGCTGGGCCAGGCGCCGCTGGTGGATGTGCGCTCGCCGAAAGAGTATTCCGGCGAGCTGTTACACATGGAAGCGTATCCGAACGAAGGCGCGTTGCGTGGTGGTCACATCCCCGGCGCCAAGAGCATCCCGTGGGCCAAAGCCGCCAACGAAGATGGCACGTTCAAATCGGTGGAAGAGCTGAAGCAGCTATACGAAAAAGAGAACGGCTTCGCGCCGAATCAGAACATCATCGCTTATTGCCGCATCGGCGAGCGCTCGTCGCACACCTGGTTTGTGCTGACCTATTTGCTCGGTTACCCGAACGTCCGCAACTACGACGGTACGTGGACGGAGTGGGGTACTTTGGTGGGCGCGCCCATCGAAAAGTAAACAGTACGCAGTGAACGGTGAACAGTTTGCACCCGAACAAATTACTGTTCACTGTTCACCGTTCACCGTTCACCGTTCACCGTTCACTGGCATGGCAACGCGACAACAATCCATCGATTTCATCCTCGACCACTACGAACACCCGCGCCATCACGGAAAACTGGAAGAGGCTGACCTGGTTCTCAGCGGGGGCAATGCCGGCTGCGGAGATGTGGTGACGCTGTATCTCAGGCTCGATGCGGCGGCTCGCGTGGTGGCGGTGAGCTTTGAAGGTGAGGGTTGCACCATCAGTCAGGCAGCGGCTTCGCTGACCACCGAGCATGTGCTGGGTAAGACGCTGGCTGATATTGCAGCGATGGCCCAGGACTTGCTGATTGACGAATTGGGCCGTGAAGTGGTCTCCACGCGGCTGAAGTGCGCGACACTCGCCCTCAACACGTTGAAGGGCGCTAAAAAGCAGCATCAAAACGGCCACGCGCAAGCCGCGATCCAACTGACGTAGGGACGAGGCGTGTGTTGCCGATGATGTCAATCCCTGTTTCCCGCTCCCTCACCGAATGCCGCGCCGATTTTCCAATCTTGTCGCGTGAAATTCGACCGGGCGTGCCGTTGGTCTACCTCGACTCCACCGCGACCTCACAGAAGCCGCAAGCGGTGATTGAGGCGATGGACGCCTATTACCGTCTATCGAACGCCAACGTGCATCGCGGCATCCACACGCTCGCCGAGGAAGCCACGGCCTTGTACGAAGGCGCGCGTGACCGGGTGCAGAAATTCATCAACGCCCAATCGCGCAAAGAGGTTATCTTCACGCGCAACGCGACCGAAGCCATCAACCTCGTCGCATTCACCTGGGGCCGTCGCACGATAACGTCCCGGGACGTTATCGTGCTTACGGAGATGGAACACCACAGCAACCTGGTGCCGTGGCAGATGCTGGCAGCAGAGGTGGGCGCGCGGCTGGAATTCATCCGCGTGACCGATGAAGGTCTGCTCGACCTGGCGCAGTTCGATGATCTGCTCAAACTCGAGCCGAAGCTGGTAGCGCTGACTCACATGAGCAACGTCCTCGGCACCATCAACCCGGTGGCCGAGATCGCGGCGAAGGCGAAAGCCGCCGGCGCCGTGGTGCTGGTGGATGGCGCGCAATCGGTGCCGCACTTCAAAGTCGATGTGCAAACACTGGGTGTGGATTTTCTCGCTTTCTCCAGCCACAAGATGTGCGGCCCGACCGGCTTTGGTGTGTTGTGGGGGCGGCAGGCGCTGCTCGAAGCCATGCCGCCCTTCATGGGCGGCGGCGATATGATCCGGCGTGTGTATTTGCGCGAGTTCAAGGTCAATGAACTGCCGTATAAGTTCGAGGCCGGCACACCGGCGATTGCGGAAGCGGTGGGCCTGGGCGCGGCGGTGGGTTATCTCGAGTCGGTGGGCATGGATGCCGTTGCCGCGCACGAACGCGAGATCACGGCTTACGCTCTTGAGCGTTTGGAAGAAGTGCTGGGTGTGAAAGTGTATGGTCCCAGCGCGGACAAGAAGGGCGGGGTGGCGGCGTTCTCGCTTGAAGGAGTCCATCCCCACGATATCGCGCAAATCCTCGACCGCGACGGCATCGCCATCCGCGCCGGGCATCATTGCGCCATGCCGTTGCATGACCGTTTCAACCTGCCCGCCACAGCGCGCGCGAGCTTTTATCTTTACACCGTTCCGAGTGAGATTGATCAACTGATTGACGGGCTGTATAAAGTGAAGAAGGTCTTTGGTTGACGACGGATGACGAAAGACGGAAGACGAAAGTCAGTTCCTCTGCTTTCGTCGTTCGTCCATCGTCCTTCGTCTGCTATGGACGACTTTTATCGCGAACTGATCCTCGATCACTACAAGCACCCGCGCCATCGCGGCACGCTGGAGCCGAACGACTTCTCGTACGAAGACTCCAATCCGCTGTGCGGCGATCAGGTGCGGATTGATGTACGCCTGGACGAGCAGCAGCGCGTCAAGGAAGTAGCCTTCACCGGGCGCGGCTGTGCCATTTCGCAGGCCTCGGCCTCATTGCTCACAGAAGCCATCGTGGGCAAGCCGTTGGCCGAAGTGAAGGCGCTCACCAGCACCGATGTGCTTGACTTGCTGGGCATCGACCTGACCCCGGTTCGTTTGAAATGTGCGCTGTTGTCGTTGAAGGTGCTGAAGGCCGGGGCTTATGGGCTGCACGGGGAGCGATATTCAGAGGAAGATTGATTGGCGCGTGAAACGTGATGCGTGAAACGTGGGTCTCGGTCATGGTGAGGGTTGGTCAATTGACCGAACTTGCGGGTTGCAACGAATCACGTTTCACGTTTTACGCTTCACGAGACACTATGACCCTTTACGACAAAGTTGACCCCAGCACTGCCGAGTACATTGCGGTGGCGACGGTGGATGAATTGCCCAATGGCACACGCAAGATCATCGAAGTGGATGGCAAACCGATTGCGGTCTTCAACATCGCCGGGACGCTGTATGCCATTGCGGATGTGTGCTCGCACGACGACGGCCCGGTGGCAGAGGGTGACCTTGACGGCTACGAAATCGAGTGCCCCCGCCACGGCGCGCGCTTCGACGTGCGCGATGGCAAGGTGCTGTCCTTCCCCGCCATCGTCAACATCCCCGCCTACCCGGTGAAGGTGGAAAACGATGAAGTGCTGGTGGGCCTGCCGCCGGCCGAGTGACACAAACGCACACCTGAGGTTGAATGAAAACACCGCCAAATCGGCGGTGTTTTGTTTCGTTCAGTATGGGGTTATTGATTAGTCTTCATTCCGAGCAGCCCGGTTCTGGACAAAATCATGCAATGCCGGGATATGCTCTTCATAGTGCGCGTAGGTCCGCCCACTTGGCCCACCAGCCAATCGCCTGTCGCCCGTTTTCGTTGAGCAACTGCGCCTCAGGCACTGACTTCAATCGCTTGAGAAGTTTGGCCCGCGAAAATCGTAACCGCGCCCGGCTTGACGCCAATGGTCGGTCCCGGTCTTGAGCATAGTGCTGTTGATTGTAATTGTCGGTGTTGGCGCCCAAGCGTGCCCACCGCTTTGCCAACAAATCGTCCACTGCGCCCAAAGCCGCTTCCTGCCAGGCGGCCAGATGGTTGAGCACATCCTTGACGCTCCATTCGGGGCCGCAGGCGCCGGGCCGAACGAGGGCGGCCTCAGGCAACTTCGCCCATGTGTGCTGTAACGTCTTCCAGGCTTGTTGCTCGCGCAGGAAAAAGGCTTCGCGCGTGGCGAGTTCATTGGGCGGTGTGCGGCGTGGCATTGCTAAGATTGCCAGATGAGCAGGGCTGGTTCGTGGCAAGGGGCCAGCCGGTGGAGGTGACGCTTGAAGCGATGCCGAATCCTTAGCCAGCCGTTACGCTTTTGCAGGCTCTCGCTCGCTCAGAATCAGGTTGGCAATCGGCAGAGCCAACACTTCCAACCGGGACAAATCAATTAACTTGCTGGCGTCTTCAATCTCAATGCCGATCACTCGATTGCGTTCATCGAAATCAAGCACGA
>JBQTJD010000432.1:0-5346 GCA_052387475.1 Anaerolineales bacterium
AACTCAACCACTGCTGCGGTTGAGCGCCATTGACATCTCGCCCGACCACCCGGCGCGGACGATGGTGTTCATCCACGGCTTCGGCGGCAACGCCCGGCAGTGGAAGTATCAACTGCAAAAGTTCTCCGACGACTCGCGCTGCATCGCCCTCGACCTGCGCGGCTTCGGCATGGCCGACAAGCCTGCCGACGCGCAGTACACGATGAGCGAGTTCGTGAATGACATCGACCGCGCGCTTAATGTGCTCGGCGTGACCGAGCCGTTCGTGCTGCTCGGGCATTCGTTCGGCGGGGCCATCGTGGCCGAGTACGCGCTGGCGCATCCGGAGCGCGTGAGCAAACTCGTGCTGCTCGCCTCCGCTGTCGAATACAATCTGCACCCCATTCACAAAGCCGCTCTGCGCCTGCCCACCGCGTTGCTCAACGTCGCACAGGCCGCCTGGCTCAAAGACCTGTTCTTCACCACGCCGCACATCATGCAGACGATGTATCGCAACACCCTCAGCGGGTGGAACGGGCGCGACCTGTTCCGGCAGTTGCGCGTGCCCACGCTCGTCATCCGGGGCAATCGCGATGTGGTGTTTGAGCCGAAGTATTTCGAGGAAGTCGCGCGCATCATCCCGAACGCCGAAGAGGTGAATGTGGGGGCGAGCGCGCATCTAGTGATGCTCGAACGCCGGGACGCCGTCAACCGCGCCATCGAGCGTTTCGTGACGGAAACCAAATCCCGCCGTGCGCCCGACGGCGCGCTGGAAGCCGATGCGCAAGACAAGCTGCGGCAAGAGCGTCCGTGGCTGGGTCATTACGATGAGGGTGTGCCGTTTACCATCGGCATCCCGAACATGCCCATCTATCGTTTCCTGCGCTCCGCCGCGCGGCGCTTCCCCCTCAAGACCGCCATCGTCTTCGAGGGCAACCGCCTTTCGTATCGTCGGCTCAACCGCGAATCGTCGCGCTTCGCGAATATGCTGCGCTCAGCCGGCGTGCAACAGGGCGAAAAAGTTTTGCTGCTGCTGCCCAACTTGCCGCAGACCGTTATTGCCTATTACGGCGCACTGAAGATGGGCGCGGTGGTGGTGTTCACGACCCCGCTCTCCGAGCCAAATGAACTGGCGCGGCAGGTGAGAGAGTCGGGCGCGGCGGCCCTCGTCACGCTGACCAAGCTCGCCGACGTAGCGCGCACAGTGAAAGCCCAGACCGGGCTGAAGCACGTCATCCTCACCAACGTCAAAGACTATTTGCCCGAACCGCAGAAGCTGGCCTTCATGCTGACGCGCGAAGTGAAGGAAGGCCACAAGCTCGAACAGCCGCTTGAGCCGGGGCTGCATTTGCTCTCGGCAGAACTGTACAAGCACGAGCCGCATGCGCCCGAAGTGAACGTGCAGCCCGACGATCTCGCCCTCATCCAATTCACCAGCGGCACCACCGCCGAGCCGAAGGGCGTGATGCTGTCGCACCGCAACTTGATCGCCAACACGTTGCAGACCCGGCACTGGTTGCCATCGGCCAAAGAGGGCAAGGAGACTTTTCTCTCGGTGCTGCCCTTCAGCCACGTGTACGGCATGACGGCAGCGATGAACGTGCCGATTGCGCTGGCGGCGACGATGATTGTGATGCCGTCGTTCTCCACCGAGGCGGTGCTCAACGCCATCAAGGCCTACCGGCCCACCATCTTCCCCGGCGTGCCGACGATGTACATGGCCCTCAACAATTTCCCCGGCGTGCGCAAGTACGGCATCGGCTCCATCAAAGCCTGCCTCTCCGGCTCCGCGCCGCTGCCGGTGGAAGTGCAGGAGGCGTTCGAGAAGTTGACGAAGGGCAAGCTCGTCGAAGGCTACGGGCTGACCGAAGCCACCACGGCCACGCATGCCAACCCGCTCGGCGGGCGGCGGCGCGTCGGTTCCATCGGCATCCCGCTTCCATCCACTGAGGCCAGGATTGTGGATTTGGCGAGCGGGCAAACATTGCCGTCGGGACAAGTGGGTGAACTGGCGGTGCGCGGCCCGCAGGTGATGATGGGCTATTGGCCCGAGGGTCGCAGCGACTTCATCACCCCCGACGGTTGGCTGCTCACCGGTGACATGGCGCGGATGGAGGCCGACGGTTTTGTGGAGATCGTGGCCCGCAAGCGCGAGATGATCCTGGCCGGCGCATATCAAGTCTATCCGCGCGACGTGGAAGAGGTGTTGTACGAGCACCCGAAAGTGAAAGAGGTCGCCGTCGTCGGCGTGCCGCAGGCCACCTCCCCCGGGCAATTGGTGAAAGCGTTTGTCGTGCTCCGCGAGGGCTCCCAACTCAGCGCGGAGGAACTCATCGCCCTGTGCAAGCGCCGCCTCGAGGAATACGCCGTGCCATGGGAGATCGAATTTCGCAACGAGTTGCCGAAGAACTTTGTCGGCAAAGTGGTGCGGCGGTTGTTGGTTGAAACCGAAGGCGATAACGCGGGAGCAGGTGGGCGGGTGGGCAGGTGAGACTCTCACCGGCTCCCTCTCTCGCCTGCCCACCTGCCATATTGGAGGACACATGGCCAAAAAACTTTTCGTCGGCGTTGACCTCGGCGGCACCAGCATTCGCGCAGGGGTGGTGGATGCGAAGGGCCAGTTGCTGGCGCTGGAGAAGCGCAAGACGCAACCCGAACTCGGCGTGGAGGGGGTCTTTGAGCGGCTGGCGACGGCCATCGAGCGCGCGGTGAAGAACGCCGGCGTAAAAAAGATGAAAGCCATCGGCGGGATCGGCGTGGGTGTGCCCGGTCCAGTGGACCCGGCGAAAGGCATCGTGCGCGTGGCGGTCAACCTCGGCAAAGGCTGGAACAACATGCCACTGGCCGACCGGCTTGAAAAACATTTCGGTGTGCCGGCCTTTGTGAACAACGACGTGCGCGTCGGTGCGCTCGGCGAGCACCGGCATGGCGCGGGCGTGGGCGTGAAGGATATGATCGCCATCTTCGTCGGCACCGGCATCGGCGGCGGGATCATTTTGAACGGCAAGCTGCACATCGGCTTCCGAGGCGGCGCGGGTGAGGTCGGCCACACCATCTTCGATATGAGCAATGGCATTCTCGACAGCCACGCGCACAACCAACCCGGCGCGGTAGAGCCGATTGCCTCGCGCACCGGCATGGAGCGCATGATCCGCGAGCGTACGGCCAATGGTGAAACCACCATCGTGCCACAGCTCATCGAAGAAATCGGGCAAGGGCGGATGACCAGCCGCACGATTGACGAAGCGGTGAAGCGCAAAGACGCAGTGATGCTGGCGGTGCTGGCGCAGGCGCAGCACACGCTCGGCGTGTTGGCCGGCAACCTCATCAACCTCTTTGACCCGCAGGTGATCGTCATCGGCGGCGGCGTGACCGAGCGCATGGGCGACCGCTTCGTGGCCCCCATCCGCAAAGTCGCTTACGCACACTCAATCAACAAGACCGACCTCAACAAAGTGAAGATTGTGCCGGCGGCGCTGAAGGATGCCAGCGGTGTGGTCGGCGCGGCGGTGCTGGCGCGGGAGAGTGCGTGAGCAGTTGAGAGTTCGCCCTCACCCCCCGGCATAAGCGAAGCGACGCTCTCTCGCTGGGAGAGGGGAGAGGCCGCGCCAATTTGGAGAGATCCTTCAATGACCGAGTCAGTTCCCTCTCCCGGAGGGCGAGGGTGGCGCGATAAAGCTGCGCGGGTGAGGGCGAACTCTCAGCCCTCGCAAGCCGTTTTGAGCGCAGCCAGTACCCCATCAATGTTCACATGCACATCGTTGTTGTGAAACCGAATCACGCGATAACCGCGTTCTTCCAACCATTGCGTGCGTGCGGCATCGTATTCGGCCTGGTCGGGTTCGGCGTGCGTGTCGCCGTCAATTTCGATCACGAGTCGAGCCTTGGCGCAATTGAAGTCGGCGATGAAATGGGCGATAGGATGCTGCCGCCGAATTTTGAAACCAAGTTGCTGATTGCGTACACCGGCCCACACTTTGGCCTCCGCTGGTGTAAGTGGGTGCCGCATCTCGCGGGCGCGTTGGAGGATGGGCGGGTAGACGTAGTGCTCTTTCGGTTCTGATTTTCTTCTGGTCATTACGGGTTTTCGCCCTCACCCTAACCCTCTCCCTCCGGGAGAGGGGACAGGCTTGGTCATTGAAAGCTATCTTCAAAATGAAACGGCCGTTCCCCTTCTCCCGCTGGGAGAAGGGGCCGGGGGATGAGGGCGAACTCCATGAACCCCGCTACCGAGAGACAGGCGACGCCGCCACCACCCGAAAACCGAGGACGCTGTTACGGTCGACGGGGTCGTCCCCGTTGCGGCACGCACAGCGCGCGTAGTCCCGATCGAAGCTCCACGCGCCGCCGCGAAGCGCGTGAAACACTCCACTCGCAGGCCCGGTTGGGTCTTTTACCTCTTTCCCGGCGCGGCGCTGATACTCCGTGTCATTAGACCAATCCGCGCACCACTCCCACACATTGCCCGCCATATCGGCCACGCCGTAGGGGCTGTCGCCAGCGAGCGAGTATGCGCCGACGGGTGTTGTTGTGCCGGGGCCGCCTTCACCTGTGTTGCACTTTTTCGGATCCCACTCATTGCCCCACGGATACTCATTGCCATACTCACCACGCGCGGCCTTCTCACACTCGGCCTCGGTGGGCAAACGAAACACCGTGCCCTGCGGCAGCTCGGCTTTGTGTTGCGCCGTCAACCACTTACAGAAAGCAACGGCATCCTCCCAACTCACATTGACAGCGGGATGATCGTCGAGTGACTTCGTCTTCCACTTGGTTTTCTCTGCCTCAGCAAAGGCGCGATACTGGGCGTTGGTCACCGGATAATGACCAATGCGGTAGGGGCGCGTAATCTCCACTGTGTGCTGGGGCTTCTCACCGTCACTCGCATTGGGGTCGTCGGCGCGGCTGCCCATGAGGAATTTGCCAGCGGGGATTTCGACAAACTCAACACTGCCCAACGTGATTACCCTGGTTACTCGCGCCACCTCACTCATGACGGCTTTATCGCGGCCTACGATGTCGCGACCCGCCTGTATTGGGCTTTCGATTTCCGGGATGCTGGCGCTGCCATACACAAACTGATCCAGCACGTGGGCGGTCACTTTATCGGTGAATGCGCCCTGGCGCAGCACGCGGCGCAGGCGGGCATAGCCGGCATAGTCACGGAAGGTGTTGATCAGCGCGGCGTTCTTCTCCGCGAATTCTGTGCTGTCGGCGTTTTTTGCCCAGGTCAGGGCATCATTAGACCTCTTGCAAAAGTCTAGGTATCAAGCGCGAGTTCAAGGTTGTAGAGTGCGGCGATCAGGTTGAAACGCAGACCGAAGCGGCGGCGGCGATTGCGGTAGCGTTCACTCAGGATACGAAAGA
>JBQTJD010000433.1:0-5239 GCA_052387475.1 Anaerolineales bacterium
GTTGTAGGCCTCAACGAGGTATTGCGCTTGTTGCTGTTCGCTGATGTCGGCGGCGAAATCAAAGTTGGGGGGATAGACGCCATCGATTGCGGCGGCGTAGCCGAACTCGGTCAGGCACATCGGCTTGCTGACCCCGGCCTCCTGCATGATCTTGGCATAGGTCTCGACCTGGCTCTTGAGCGACCACGAGTAATGCGGACTGGCCCACGGCCCGGCGAACCTGGCGTTGTTGCGCGGCGGCGGATTGTACGCGTCGGCGGTCGGCGGCAGGTTAGTGCCGTTCGAGTGCACGCCCAGGCAATCCGCATAGTTCAATCCACCGGCGGTGATGAATTGCCGCAGATAGGCCGCATCATCCACCACCCCCGGACGGCCACCCGCGCACGACGGCCATTCACCGTTGCAGTTCACGCCGGTCGGCGAGGGCGCGCCGGCGATGATGGTGATGTCCGGGTTCTTCGCGCGGATAACGTCATGCGTCACCTGTTGCAGTTTGGCAAACTCGGCCGCGCTCACGCCGCGGTCGGTGTTCCACTCGCGGTCGAGGTTGGCTTCGTTCCACACCTCAATCGCCTGAATCTTGCCGCCGTACCGATCAATGATCTGGCCGACAAACGCGGCGTACACCGCGTAGTCGTCGGGCGGGGCCTCGCCGCCCGGTCGCGGATTGGCGCGCGTCCAGTCGGGCGCGGCCACCACCGAAAGCATCGGGCGCAGGCCATTGGCGCAGGCGGCGTCCATGGCATTGTCCAGAATGCCCCAGTCGATTTGGCCTGGCTGCGGCTCCATCGTTTGCCAGCGCACCTGCAGCTTCACCCACTGCAAGCCGAGCTTGTCGCGCACCATCGTCATCCATGGGGCGTTATCCGTCCCGGGCACCAGCGCGTGGACTTGAATGCCGTAGCCGAAATCGGAAGCCGGGTACGGGAGCCAGTTGCAGGCCGGGCCGGCCGGCTGCGGTTGCGGATTTGCGGTGGGCGCAGTAGTCGGCGAAACGGCTATGGCTGTCGGCTCGCTGGTAGTCACCGAGGCCGGGGCTACCGGCGTGGCGTTGCTGCCACTATTCGTCGCCCAGTACAGTATTGCGAACATGCCAAGACCGGCGACCACGGTGAGGCCGAGCCATACACCGATGAAGAGCGAAAGGTTGCTGTTGGAGGGTTTGCGATTCATATCACAATACCTTTCAGCTAACGGCTCTCCCAACCGCGTCCTCGCGGTTGGGCAGGCCGTGGACGCCCGCGAGCGTCGCTACGCTTATGCGGGCTGCGAGCATATTCAAGAGGTATTGGTTCATGTCACCTCACCGTGATCTGGATGCCGCTACTCAAAATCTGCCAGCCGTTGCTGACCGAATTTTGGCAGGCCGATGTATCGCCCAGCGTGCAGAAGCCAAGCACCAGCGTATACGTGCCCGGCGTGCCGATGTTGATATGGTCGTTCCACTCGATGACGCCGTTCGGCGAGAGGCTGTCGCTTGGGCTGCTGCCCCACGAGCACTGCGCCGCCCCCACGCCCGAGACCTTCGCGCCGAGGCAACGATACGGGATGCTGTTGGCCGACGTGTTCGTCACTTTGAATTCGAACCAGATGTCTTGATTGACGGCGAACTCACGCGCAGTTGTTTGCAAACGGAAGTAATCGCCGCGCACGCCGCTGCCACCCGGCGCGCCGGTGGCCGTGGGCGGGACGCCGGTAACAGTGGGCGGAACAGCCGTGGCGGGCGGCGGTGGCGCTTGCACGACGGGCAGGGCGTTGACGTCACCGCTGTAGTTCGCCACGATGTTGGAGATCCAGCCGCGCCCACCGCCGTAGTTGATGACGAACCACGTGCCGGTTGAATCGCGTCCGACGGCCTCGGTGGTCGCACCGGTTTGCAGACCGCCGATGACGGTGTAGTTGATGCCCGGCCCCGAGCGAACATTCGCCGGCTGGAAGACGCTCAACACCGGCCCGGTCGGTGCAGTGGTGGCCTGTGGCGCAGCAGCCGTATCCGAGGCTACGGGTGCGGCGACGGTATCAGTCGGCGGGGGCGGATTGGTGTTCGTTGGCGGTGCGGCTACGGTAGTGGTAGGGATGACGACGACGCGCGTGGGCGCTTGCGTGGCCGTGGCTTGCGAGACTGGCGTGCCGCTGTTGAAGACATTCAGCAACGCGATGATGAGCAGGGCCAGGCCCACGACGGCGATGACGCCGATGCCGATGAGGGCGCCGAGCGGGATGCCAGACCGCGCGGGCGGCATCGAGCCAGAGTCAGAATTTTGATCGGACATAGTTAGCCTGTTCCGCGTGGCGCGTTCCGTATCCCGTATTTCCTTCGAACCACGGAACAGGCCCGGCGCACTGCGGCCTCAAACTTCACAGCGTCACGGCATCAAGCGCCGCGCGCACTGCGGCCTTACTCATCTACGTTACAGAGTTCGTCACTCCCGCGAAAGCGGGAGTCCAGTGCCGATGGCATGGATACCCGCTCCCCATTTGCATGGGGACAAGCTTCGCGGGTATGACGTATGCCAACAGTGAAGCGTTGGCAGCACCCATACGTAACATGAATGACTCATCACGGCATCACGGCATCGAGCGTCGCGCACGCCGAGCACGACCCATCCGCTCGCACAATGGCATAGCCCGCTTGCGGATCACTACTATATAGGGTGAAATCCACATTCCAAATCGTCATCAGCCGCACCTTGCCACCGCTGGCCGACAGGCTGGCCGCTTCGGCCAACCATTGGGCTTGCTGCGCCAGTGTGGTGTTCTGCGCCCAGGCAAAGAACGATGGCAACGGGCCGTAGCCCTCGCCGGTGAGATAGCCAAGTTCGGTGAAACAAACTGGGCGGGTGCCGCCAAAGGAATTGTAATACAGGTCCACCATCGAACTATAGTAACGCGAATAAAAGCTGTCGCGCGGGTCGCCGCCGGTTTGCGTCGGGCTGATGATGCCCTCGTTGTAATGGGTGCCGACACAATCGAAGTAATTGGCCGCGTTCGCGTTTGCCATCTGCCGCAGAAATTTATCGTCGTTGACCACACGCCCGGGGAAGGCGGCCTCCGCGCCGGTGGGGGCCGGCCCGGCGCTGATGACGAGCGTGCCGCCGTTCGCGGCTTTGATGGCGGCGTAGGCCTTCGCCAGCAATTGTGTGTAGGTCGCGCCGTCAATCTGGCCCTCGGGCCATTCGTGGTCGATGTTCGGTTCGTTCCACACTTCGATGGCGTCAGCGCCCTGCGCGGCCAGCCCGCCCACCCAGGCCGCGTACTCATTCCAATAAGCCGGGTCGGTCACGCGGCTCTTATCGCCGATGACACTCAACAACACTTTGAAGCCATTGGCCTTGGCCGCGGCGATGTAGTCGCCACCACCGCCGCGCACCTGAAACTTTACCCACGTCATCCCAGCCTGCTTCATCTGCGCGGCATGGTTGATGCCGACCGGCACTTGCCCGCCCAACTCAAAGCCGGTGTTGACGACCGGGGGCGGGGGGACGAAGCCGCCTCCACCGCTGGGTGGTCTGGCGGTCGGTTGCGGCGTGGGGTTACTTCCGCTCCCGCCGCCCGTCACCGGTGTTGTGGGTGCTACTGTGGGCGTGAGTGTCACCGCTTCGGCAATCTTGATCGGCGCCGAGCCAAGTTGAGCACCCTGCACCTGCGCGGCGATTTGATACTCACCGGCCTGCGCGGGCACGAAGACATACACGCTGCCCGGTTCCGCCGTGCCTTGCGCGATCACGCCGCTCGCATCCTTCACCGTCCACAACACGCCGGTCTGCGACTGCGCTACTGCCGCGCTGGCGCGATAGTCCGCCAGTGCGTTCAACATCTCCAACGGCACACCGGGGCTGAACACATCGTGCGCGGCCACGCCGCCAAGGCGATATTTCTCTGCGAGTGTAAAGCGTTGTCGCAGGGTCAGTGGCGAGGTCAAGTACAGGCTGCCTTCGGGGGCTGTTACTTGCAAGGCTGCCGCTTGCGGGTCGTATTGCATCATGTTGCTCAACGTCGCCGTCACCGGCTGGCCGGCCAAGAGCGGTTCCGGCAGACCATCAGTCTTCACTGAATTCCAATCGGCGAGATTGGCATTGGGCGCGAGTGTGGGGCCACTCGGCCCGAGGATCACGGGCAAGGCCGAGGTGACAAGGCGCAACTTGCCGCGCTCCACTTGCCCGGTGGCCCAACTGAGCGCGCGGTCGGCTACGCCGTTGCCGAGGGCTTGCGGGTTGAGCGGCAAGCGCGCCAGCACGCCATCGCTGTTCGCGCCGAGCGTGGCCCAATCGTAGCCACCTGTTGGGAGTCCATTTTCCGGCAAGTCTAGATACACCCACAGTGTTTTGTTCTGCGCGCGCAGTTGCGTGTGCAGGTCACGGACAAAGTCCGAGTAATCAGCCCGGCTCGATTCGGGCACGTTACGATAATCCAGCGCCAGACCAGCGTAAGCGCCCGACACGGCCAGACCGACGAGCGTTTCAATGTGTGCGGCTCGCACGGCCGCATCGGCGGTGGGATTGCTGGCATCAACCGTAATCACGGGATAGAGCGGGTCGTCAATGCCGGGCGGCAAGTTGGGCAGCACGCCGCCGAGTGAACCATCGGCCTGCGCGGTCACGCCGCCGAGCAAAATGGCGTTGCCGGTTGAGTTGGTATTCAGCGGCCACACCTCTGCCGGCTCAATCCGCAACATCGTCGAAGGCGCTGCCGGCGCGGATTGGAAGAGGGCGACGGCCTGCGGCAACGTACTCACGGTCGCCACGCGCTGGCCGGTGCGCACCTCCGAAGGCAGAAATTTCCATGCCTGCCCATCCCACGCATACATATCCAATAATGCAGCTTCTACGCCGCTGGGGGTGATGAGCGAGAGGAAGACTTGCTCGGGAGTCTGGCCCTGTGCTTTAAGGGTGAACAATGAACTGACGAGGGTGGCGGAGGCGGGCCGCGCGTCGAGTGCGGCTTTGGCTGTCTCGTTGCCGGGCGCCTCCGGTGTGTGCGCGACCATCTGCACGCTGAAGTCGCCGCTGGTGAGCGTGGTAGGATTGGCGCTTAGCGTCAGCCCCTCGGGCAGTTGCGCGATGGGTCGCTCGGCGTTGAGGGGCGTGAACGCGCCGCCTTCGAGGGGGCCACACGCATTCAACAGAAGAGCGCCCGTGAGCAGCGCGAACACAAATCGATTTTTAGATAGTGATAGTCGCTTCATATAATTCATAGGAGTTACGCAGTTCATGTCGCCCTGAGCGCACCGGCGCGATCG
>JBQTJD010000434.1:0-2268 GCA_052387475.1 Anaerolineales bacterium
CGCCGGTGATGATGACTTTCATGCGTTTCGCTCCCGACGGTGGACGGTTGACGAACGACGCGCCGTTCGCCGCTTTCGTCCTTCGTCATTGGTCTTTCGTCACGACAGTAATGAGGCCCAAATCGAATCGATTACCGGCAATTGTAGCGCCAACCGTAATCGGCAGGCGCGTTCCGTCGGCGAGGTTGTACAGCCCGGCCATCAGCCGGTACTCGCCCGACGGCAGGTCGGGGGGAAGCAGCAAGCCGTGATTGTCGGCCACCTGCCGGCCCGGCTGCCAGATTGTCGTCAGCACCAGCCCGCCGCCCGGCTCGCCATCCGTCTGCGCTACCGGCGGCGCATCCACCTCCGCATACAAATGAAGGAAGACTTTGTAACGCTTAGCCAGTGCCGCATCGGCGCGCCAGAAAAATGTGATTTGAAGGATGTCTCCGGGCGCGAACGTCGTGGCGGAGAGCGCGTACCCGTCGAGCATAATATGGTTGCCGGCTTTCGCTTCAGTGAGCGTAGTTGGTGCGGAGGCTGGTTGCGCGACCGCGTACGTCGCCAACCGCACCTGCCCGAACCATTGCTCGTCGGCCTTGAACGTGTGGGTGTTCAACCAGCCTTCGATGAACTTCCCCGGGTCAGCCTGCGTATCGCCCAATACAACACGAAGATGCGATTGTGGTCAGTCGCGATGGCTTCGAGCTGTGATTGCGTGCGAGTCTTGTCGAGCGGGCGCGTGTCAAGGAGGGGGAACAGCCGCGACTCGTTGCAGAAGTAGTAGGCGAACGCTTCTACTTGATTGGGTGAATTTGTAATCACCGCGTCGCCCTCGCGCTCCAGCCGCTGAATATGTTGAGCGATGCTGCGATAGTCGTCGCGGAAGTATTGTGGATTGAAGTAGAGGTTGTTCAAAGACAGGAAACTGAAGGAAACAAGAGAAAGGAGGAAAACTGCGCGGGCAACCGCAATGCTCATACGGTTGCCCGTAATCGCCGACCACTGACCACCGACTGCTGCGCCGATCAGCACGCATAGCGGCGGCGCGGCGACGACGAGGACTTTGGCGAATGTGTCCGTGAGCAAGCCCTGGGCGAGCGTGATGGTGCAGGGGACGAGGAGCCACAACCAAAGGCGGAAGGCGGAAACGCCACACGACGAGGATGAACACAATACCAACAGTTGCAATGCCGAGCAGCGCGTCGCCCACCGGCAGCGTGCGGCCAAAGGCCAACGTGCGGGTGATGTCAAGCAGTGAGTTAAAGAATGGTGCATACTCCTTCGCGGCCGGCCAGCTGGTGAGGTGGCGATAGGTGGTGGGGAGCCATGGCGCGAAAAGGAGGAGGGCGGTGAGAGGAGGGAGTGAAGCGCGGTGCGCGAGCGACGCCATTGAGCCAGCAACCTGATCAACATCACCACCGCTTGCGCAAGGCCGACAAGGGCGAAAGCGTAATGCGTGTACAACCCAAGCGTCGTCACGGCCATATACCCAATCACCAATTACCCTCTTCCCTCTCCAGCCCCTCGAATAACCAAAAGGACGCCGCGCCCGTTAGCGCGAGTAGCGAGTACATGCGCGCTTCCTGTGAGTAGTAAATCAGAAAAGGATTGATCGCCGCCAGCAGCGTTGCGATCACCGCCGCCCTTCCGCCAAACAGCGATTGCCCCACCCGATAGACCACCGCAACTAACAATATGCCGGTCAACGCCGAGAAGCCGCGCAGCGTGAACTCGCTCTCGCCCGCCACGTCACGCCAAAACTTCAACAGGATGTAGTAGCCCGGCGGGTGCACACCCGCTGCTGCGTTTTGAATGATGGTCGGCACGTCGCGCGAGGCCAGCACCCGCGGGTTGCCCTCGTCGCTCCAGTAGCTTTGATAGTCAATGCGGAAGAAGCGAAGAAGGGTGGCGAGGAGGAGGATGCTCGTCACAGAGAACACAGAGTGCACGGAGAAAGGCTTGGGCATGACGGGTGTGTTCTCGGTCTGCGTCACGGCCTTGAGGCCCCTCTCCCACCGGGAGAGGGGGTAGGGGGTGAGGGCGAACGCCGCGCTACCGCCCACGCCGCAACCAGCACGACCACCATCACCGCCGCCAGCCACGGCGTGCGGTTCGGCGCGTTGCGGATGATGAAGCCGTCAATCGTCGCTGGGCCAGTGGTGATCTCAATTGTGTGCCGGCCTTCAATGAGGTTTTGCGCTAGTGTTACCCGGCCTGTCGCGCTGAGGAGATGCGCCGGGCCGCCATCCACGCGGATGGTGACGGGATGGTCGCTGGAGAGCA
>JBQTJD010000435.1:0-5422 GCA_052387475.1 Anaerolineales bacterium
GCATTGAGCGCGCTGTCCGTGACATCCTGAGGCTGAATGTTGGTCTCCGAGTCATCCTGGGCATAGACCAACGGGTTTGACACGAAAGTGATAACCGCCAACACCAGTAAATAGCGAAGAGACAATAGTGAACGAGCAAGCAAGGGGGGTCATAAGAATCCTCGTGGAAGTGAAATCGTCAGCGCAGTTGGCAAGCGCGCAGCCTAGAGCCATATCACACCTCTTGACTCGAGGTACGCAACTGACAAGCCCGCGCATTTGACGTGCAACCCATCTGCAGCGGTAATTGTTCACATCTCGCTCACGCTAAAGCTACCTGAGCAAACACAGTTTGCCATCCATCGCAAGTTAGAATGTGCACAATTACATTGCACAGAATGGGATTGCGGCTTGAGAATTTTGTTTTCAGCCGGAAGTTGAGCGCCCGGCTGACCGGCTACATGGTAGTGGAATTAATCGAGGGGTAAGGCACAGATTGGATACAAATTGCAGTCACTATGTCAGGTTGGTATGCACGCTTCGCCAGTCGAGCGCCAACTCGACGGAAAGCCGGGCCGTTTTCTCATCCAATTCTCTTCTTACCTCACCTTACGCAGAGGTGACTGTCACTGGGCAATAGAGCGACTGTAACTTCCGAGTGCAGGCTGCCCAGTGACAGTCACCTGAAGTCCCCAGGCTGCGGAAGGTAAGTTTTAACTTGTCCTATTGTCTGGGGCCATCGGTTGAGTGGTTGATGACGGCCAGATCAGCGAGGAGATCATGCGTGGCTTTTGCGATTTGCTGCACTGCGTGTTGAAATGCAGCCGTGTTCGCGCGCGACGGCGCGCGATAGCCGCTGATCTTGCGCACGTATTGCAACGCGGCCGCTTCAATCTCGGCCTCAGTCACAGGATGAGGGAGTTTGCGTAAGGTCTTGATACTGCGGCACATTGTCTTCTCCTCCTATCGATGCGGATTATCCAATATTCCGACCACTTGTAGCCAATGGCGATCAGGAAGCGATTGGGTCAAATCGCTTCCTGATCGCCCCGGCTCGGCCTGCATGTTGCGTTCAATCCGCATGCCCAGTTTGCGCATGACGCCGATAGACGCTTCATTATCGTACTCCGTCGTCGCCACCACGCGCCGTAGTTTTTGAGCAGTGAAGGCGTAATCCACCATCGCCTGGGCCGCCTCGATGGTATAGCCGCGCCGTTGATGCTGTGGATGACAGGCCCAAAACATCCCGAACTCGGTGGACATCACGCCGCTGCCGAGTTCAGCGTGAAGCGTGGGGAGTTGGCCGAAGAAATCGAGACACGGCACAAATCCCACCGAGCCGATGAGTTGGCCGCTTTCTTTCAACACCACAGCGCGATCACCATACGGCGGCTGGCCCAACTCGGCCAACACTTCATGGTTCAGCACCGACCAGTCGAGCCAGCGCTTTCTCTCAGCGAAGGCCGGTGTGTCGGCGGCATCGAACTGGCCGGTGAACGCCAGACTCAGCAATTCGTGAATGACGTCCAAATCCGCGTCCACAAATGGGCGGATGAGGAGGCGCTCGGTTTCCAACACAGGCATTTTCCTCATAGTCGTCACAGTGCCTCTGACTCAGTTTCATACAGAGTGCGCAAACGTTGCAGCCGACGCACGCGCGTGAGCATATCGGTAGCATCGGAAATCTGATCTACGCTTCCGATATGGACGGGCAGTATACGGGTGGCAGGGTCGGTGATCGCCGCCCGGATTGCCTCCGCGAAATTATCAGATTGTAGGACTTGATATGGGCGGTCGTGAAAGAGCGAGACGGTAACGGGCAATGGCGGTGTGATCGCCAGCGCGTTGTGCATTCTTGCGAGATGCTCATACGCCGCCGTGAGATGCGCTTCGCGCTCGCGCCATGTCTGTCCGTTCAGCACATGTTTGAGGATCGGCATCAACGCAGCCGCACATGCCAGCTTCGCAAACGCCGCGCCAAACCATTTCGAATACGGCCAGTAACGGCGTTCCATCAAAAAGGCCAGCCGCATCAATTCCTGCACCAGTCGCCCAGCGATAAGACGCGAGCCAAGTTCATCGCCCACGTCGCCGCAACGCGCCATGAACGGTTCCTCCTGCGCGATACGCCGCCACTGCGCGGCCAGCATGTGCAGCCACACAGCATGCGGAAAGTAACGTAATCTGGCGCGTGTCAATTCGAGTTCGCCCAGTCCATCATGAAATACTTGACCGGCGGTTACTGTGAGCAGCCGCTGCTGCGGACAGAGCAGCCAATCCACCGAGCTTAGCTCCACCAACGGATTGACACCAAGATAACTTTCGAAGAATGAACGTGGTGTCTGCACGCTAACTCCGTGCCGAATGGGCCGGGCTTCAGTGTGCCTTAGCCAGCCATCGCCGAGGTTGGCGTCGGTGAAATTCGTCGGGTAGCCATGTATCGCCAGCGGTAACTCTTCGCCCAGCACTCGTACGATCTCATCAGCACAACAGGCATAATCCTGTTCGGAAATAAACACTTGCAGCCTTGGCCCCCAACCGTGATCGCGCGACTGCGGCGTGTCATAGCCGAGCACCTCCGAGCCGCTATCCAGCCGCGCGGCGGAATACACGAGCAGTGGATAGTGCACGGCCATAATCGGTTTAACTGCTTCATAAAAGAACAACTCGCTCAACTGCCTGCCAGGGATGAACGGGAGATCCATAACCGAGTCGATAGTCATCACGCAGCCTCCGTCGCTGCCTCAGCCGGTTGCTCGTCCGCCGCCCGCAGATAGAACGGCAACGCCGGAATGAGCAGCACCGCTGCCGCAGTCAACGCCCAGCGCAAGCCGTAGAGATTGCCGATGACGCCCACACCCGGCCCGCCCGCAATCTGCCCGAGCGCATTGGCCTGCCCCACCATCGAGATCATCGTGGCGCGCACGTCGGCGCGGGTATGCGGCACCAACCACGCCCCGGCCAGCGGCCCGCCGATGGCGAACGCTACGCCACGCACCAGCAGCGCCACGACCGCCAGCCAAAAATTCCCGGCAAGCGCAAACACGATGGCGCATCCAAAGGCCGCGCTATTAAACAGCAACAGCGCGCGTGCAGTGGCCGCCGGGTCACGGCTAACGATCTCCAATCGGCGGCGCAGCGGTTCCACCACGATGAAGCTGATGAGACTGCCGGCCACCCCGAGGAGGCCAAACCATACCACGGGCTGAAGGTTGCCGAGCGCAGGGAAGGTGAAGTTCTGTAACAGATGCGCGTCGCCGAGACGGTCAAACCCCTCGCTTGATGCGCCGAAGAAAAATTCCACCCCCATCAACAAGAGCAGCAACGGCGTGGCCCGCATCACCTGCACCCCGTCGCGCAGGCCGTGCCACATCTGCGGCCATCTATGGCGGTCACCGCACGCCGCCGGAGTGAAGCCACGCTCAGGCATGATGAGCACCAGAGCCACGCCAAGTACGAGCAGCAACCCACCGCCCACGAGGTACGGCAGATTGAGCGCGACGCTTGCCAGCGTCACGCTCAAGACGATGCCGGCCAACCCGGCGAGGCGGTCAATTTGCCCGGAGCGCAACAGGATGGCGCCGACATTCTGCTCACCGACTTCATCCGCCAGCCAGGCTGTGGTTGCGCCGCTGAGAAAGGTATAGCCGATGGCCGAGACTACCTGCGCCGACAAGATGACGGCAAACAACGGCGCTGCGCCGGTGAGCAGCGCGCCCGCGCCGAGGAAAAAAACGCCGAGGATGATCGAGAGGCGGCGGCTATACACATCGGCCACAATGCCGGTGGGCACTTCAAACAGGAAGTATGTGGCTTCGAGCACCGTGCCCACCAGCACTAGTTGTAGCGGGTCAAGCCTGACCATCTGCACGAAGTACACGGTGTAGACGGTATACATGATGGCGAAGGCCAGCGATTGCGTTGCGCCGAGGAGGTAGTAGACGCGCTCGGCACGGAGTTTGGTCGTCATCGTTCCCCTCCATTCACGCCAAAACTGGCCGGCGCTTCAACGCCATCCTCCAACTTGCGGGCGACATAGCCCTTCCACATCTCGTGCGCAATGCCACGCGGATTGCTGCGCACGCCGAAGCGCGCGAAATAGCTGCACAGCCGCTCCACATCGCGATTGAAGATGGCGCGCGCATCCGGGTTGCTGCGCGGGTCCACGATCTGTGGCAAGTCGATGATCTTAATCTCACCTTCCCAGTACAGCACGTTGTACGCCGAAAGATCGCCGTGGATGACGTGCTGATTGAGCATGAGTTCGACGTTGTCCATCAGCCGTTCGAACAGACGGCGGGCCTCGTCGGGTGGGAGGGTGATGAGATGCAAGGTCGGCGCGGCCAACCCCACTTCGCCGAAATACTCCATCAGGATGGCGTGTTCGCTGTTGCGAAACGGTTGCGGCACATCGGCGCCGGCGGCGTGCAAACGCTGCATAGTCTGAAACTCATAGGCCACCCACGAAGTCTGCGTGACGGCCAGGCCCTTCCGGCTCTTCTGCTCAATGGCTTTCTTCATGCGCCAGTCGTGGTTCAGATCAATCACTTCACCGTTGGCGTTAAGGACGGCGCGGCCCTGCCGATACTGCGAGTCGTTTTTGAGATTGCGGAACTGGCGCGGGCGATAGATTTTGGCCGCGATCACCTCCTTGCCGGTATCGGGATGCGCCGCGCAACAATACACGTTCGCTTCTTTGCCGCCCTTCACCCGGCGCAACACGGCCGTGATGAGCTTGTTTTGATGAAACAACCCGAGTTGCTCCATAAGATAGTCGCGCTCGGAACTCGTCGCATCGAGGCTGTTGCTCAAGATTAACCCACGATCGGTGGTTTGTTCGGATGAGATGCGTTCGACTACAGTGGCGCGCGCAGCCCATTTTTCCACCTTTGGTTTGTGCAAGCGATTGGGATTGAGCCGGCGTTCACGCCGCTGGCTGGGGTCAACGTAGTCTACATCCTGTAAGTCGAGAGCATCGTCCGGCAGTTGATTGGAGGTAAGGCGATTCATGAGTGTGCCTCCAACATCCGCCGATAACTTTGATAGCGCCGTTCGGTGATATGTCCATCCTTCAGCGCCGCCTTCACCGCGCAGCCCGGCTCATGAACGTGGGTACAGTCATTGCCAAACTTGCACCGGCCCAGATACGGCCGCAGTTCCACAAAGGTGTGCGCCAAATCCGAGCCAACCGTCTGCCACAGGCCGAACTCACGCATGCCGGGCGTATCCACCACCTGCCCGCCAAAATCCAGGTCAAACATCTCAAGATGCGAGGTCGTGTGCTTGCCCTTGCCCGTGCTCCGATTGATTTCCTTCACTCGCAGACCGAGGCCGGGCTGAAGGGCATTGAGGAGCGTGGTCTTGCCCACACCGGACTTGCCCATCAGCACCGACATCCGATCTTGCAGAAGCGCCTTGAATTCGGACAGGCCAGCGCTGGTGG
>JBQTJD010000436.1:0-5771 GCA_052387475.1 Anaerolineales bacterium
CCGAAGAAGTGCGCGCCCTTGCACTTAAGCACAGGCTCGAAACACGTCTGGTGGCGAGGAGCAATACGCATCATGCCACCATGAACGAGTTGTTGATTGGCCGTAACTTGAATTGGGTTAGATAAGCCCTGACATTGACGCTAATCACAAGGGGTATGAACTAAAAACGGCCTCCAATGCGAAGGCCGTTTTCATAATGCGGTCGGAGGCCGGCGGTTAGCTTTCGACTTTCTCCAGCACGATGGTGCACTTGGCCACCAGCGCCGCAATCGCGCCGACGGCGGCCAGCACCGGCAGCAGCAACGCGCCCACCACGCCGATGGTCAGCGGGATTTCGATCAGCGTTTGTCCGCTCTCATCTTTGATGGTGATGCGACGGATATTGCCCTCGTGCAGCAACTCCTTGAGCTTGGCCACCAATCGGTCGCCGTCAATTTGGAATTCTTCCGTGCGGGTTTTTTGTTGAGTCTGGTCGGTCATGATGTGCTCCTTGCCTGTGTCTACGCCGCAGCCGCGCACCGGGTTGCGGCGGGGTCAGCGAATGAACTGGGTGATGAAGCTCAAGTAGCCGCGCCGCCCGCGCTCCTTCGTCCACATCGCCACGGATTTGCGAATACGCTTCAGGCAGGCGACAATTTCCTCCAGCGTCATCGGCTTCATCTCGCTATCCACCGGACGGCCCACGCTGTCGTACAAGTGGCTGCGACCCAGCCGCCACTCGCAACTGAGCTTGACGGAGTCGAAGACGGCCTGCGCCAGCGGCGACAGGTGTGCAGCAGGGGCTGGGCGTCCGCGCACCTCGGCCTGATAAGCGCGCATCAGGCCTTCGAGGGCGCGATCCACGTCCGCGTCCACCAAGTCGGACTCGGTGTTGTGCACCTGCACGATTCCGAACTCGATGTTCTGCAGCACATCCTCGTAGCGTTCCTCGAAATCCGTCATGTCAACTTCCTGCGGTTAGAACAAACTGGCCTGCTTCGGCTCGGGCGCGTCGCCCCATTCCGGTAACGGCGGTATGCCATAGCGTTCGTTTACAAGTGAGTGAAACAACCGCGCCATCATCGGTGAGTGCGTGTCGTCGGGATTATGGTTGAAGAAGAAAACATCGTCGCCGGCGCGCAGGCACTGCGCCACGTGTTCAGCCCATTCGGCCAGCCACGGTCGGTTGTTGGGGATCTCCGGCTGGCCGACGAAACGCACAAAGGCAAATGGCGCGGTCCGGGTGCGCCGCATCGGAAAATTCGGCTTTTTGCCCTGCGCGACCGAAACCTCACCGCTGTGGTTTTCGGGCAGGGCGAATAGCGCCGTCGTGTCGAAGATGCAGCGCGCGACGCCATATTGACGGAGCAAATCGTTAAAGCGTTTCTCGGCTTCGCGCGTGAAGAAGTCGGCGTGGCGCGGCTCGACGGCGAAGCGGAAATTGTTTGGCAGTGCGGCCAGATACGCCGCCAATGCGTCGAGGTGTTGGCCGCTAAACGTCGGCGGCAATTGCAGAAAGGCCGGGCCGCAGCGGTCACCGAGCCTTTCCAATCGGTCGAGGAATTCGCGTGTCTCGGCTTCGCAATTTCGCAGCCGTTTGCGGTGCGAGATGATTTGCGGAAACTTGAGGCAGAACTTGAAGCCGGGCGGGGTTTCATCGCGCCAACGCTCGAGGGTGGCGGCATCCGGCGTCGCATAGAATGTCGTGTTGCCCTCCACCGTGTTGAAGCGGCGGCTGTACAGCGCGAGGAAATCTTTCGCTTTCGATTTCGGCGGGAAGAAATTTCCGACCCATGTTTTGAGCGCCCACATTGGGCAACCCAGATAAAGAGGCATGAGGGGATTATGGCACACTCTGCGCGGAATGTGCTTAGAGCGCCTAACAAAATAAATATGCGACGCACTTCAAAAGTGCGTCGCACGTAACAAAACCGTCCTCGCAGTGGAGAACGGTTCAAAATACGGCCTGAGCCAATCACTGGCTAGCGGTCAGTCGGCGCTGCTATGCACCGGGGCCTCGACCCACGTGCGCTTCATCGCCAGCGCTCGCAAAGGCGAGACCTCGCCCACCTCCAACGTGGATGGATGCCCAAAGAGATAGCGTTCACGCGCCAACTTGAACAGCGGCGAGATTTCCTCCGCCGCCGGGGTTGGCCGCCATCCGCTGTAATTGCGGTTGCGGGCGAGCGCTCGCAACGGTGAAACATCCGTGGCGACTAGCCGTTCCGCGTCCATCATCGACTGGTCAGTCTGGCTTTTGCGTGCTGAATTCACAATCACACCTTCTCCTTCACGTTGAACAATCTGCACAAACGCCTCCACCACTTGCGGATCAAACTGCCGGCCCGCGTGGGTCTTGATTTCTTCGAGAATAGCTTCCGCCTCTTGGCCGTAGCGATAGGGCCGGTCGGAGGCCATCGCTTCGACCGTATCCGCCACACTCAGAATGCGCGCTTCCAACGGGATGTCGTGCGCCGATAGTTGCGCCGGATAGCCATAGCCATCGTAACGCTCGTGATGGTGGCGGATGAACGGCACCAACGCTTTGAGCGATTGCACGTTGCTGACGATTTCGGCTCCGAGGTTGGCGTGTTGCTGGACGGTGATGTACTCTACCTCGGAAAGCCGGGTCGGTTTGAAGAGGATATTTTCGGGGATGCCGAGCTTGCCGATATCGTGCAGCAGGCCGGCCTTGCGCACCACCTCCGTGCGTTCCGGTGACAGGCCCAACTCCTGCGCCATCAACTTCGCGTAGCGGGCGACCTGTTGTGAGTGGCCGTGCACATCCGGGTCGCGCAGGTCAATGGCGTGCGATAGCGCGATCAACAATTCTTCATTGAGGGTGGAGATCTGTTCGGCGCGTTGATACAGCTCGGTATTGGTGGTCCGCAACTCCGCCACCATCGCTTTCGTGTGATCAATGTACTGCGTCTGGCTGTAGCGCATCATCAGCAGCGGCACCACCGTCACCAACACCGCTATCAGCCCACCCTCGGCAAAGGCCGTCATCAGTACAAACGCGAACGCGCCCAGCGCCAGATAGTACGGCCATAGCCAGCGGAAGCGTTCCATCCACACCCGGACAAAGGGTTGGCCGGTGCTCAGATCAATCGCCAGCGCCAGCAAGCCGGTGCTGCTCAGGTACATCAGCCCGCCGGCCAGCACTGCCACCACAATCTGCACCACATGCGCCTCGATGATCACCGACAGCGGTTGCAGAAGCCGCAGCAACCCGACCGCGAGCAAGCCGGAGAGGATATGGTTTGCCGCGTTGAAGATAAAACGGCTGACCGGGCTGCGATGCTTGATCCATGACACCGTAGCGACCGCGACGCCCAATGTCAACGCCCCGACCGGGCCAAACAGGATCGCCCCAGCTATCATGGGTGCGGCCGCCGTCGAAACCGCCGTATCACGCACATAGATTTCAATCGCCAGCCCTTCGGCCAGAATCACCAACACGGCGAACATCGTCAACCCAAGCCAATCGGGCAGCGTTACACCAGAGAGCAGCCACACGCTCAACCCTATGGCCAGCGCTGCGACGACGGCGATGTAAGCGTTGATGGCCCACCAGGGGCGCGGCTGAAGTTTGGGGGTCGGCAACGTGAGAGGCGGAGCAACGACCGGGGAAGGTGAAGCAACCGGCGGAGGCGACACCACGGGCAGCGGCGCGATCACCACCGTCGCCGGCGGGTTGGGCGCCTGCGGCGCGAGTGTTTCCTCAGATTGCGGCGGGATGGCGATGACATTTTCGGTCTCGCCGGCGGTGTAGCGGCAGATGCGGTTGCGCCCCGAAAGCTTGGCCTGATAGACCGCCAGATCGGCGCAGTGGATGATGGCATTCGGCGTTTGGCCGAACTTCTCGCGCCCGGAGATGCCAAAGCTCATCGTCACTCGAATGGGCGCCACGCTGGTGGAGACGTCAATCCGCGCGGCTTCGATGGCCGCCCGGATTTCTTCGACGCGTGGATAAGCCTGCTCATACGTTGTCTCGGGCATGAGGATGGCGAACTCCTCGCCGCCAAAGCGCGCGACCACATCGTAATCGCGCACCAGGCCTTTGACGATGTTGGCCACGGCTATGAGGCAGGCATCCCCGGCCAGGTGGCCGTAAGTGTTGTTGATGTTGCGCAGCAGGTCGAGATCGGCCATCACCACCGTCAATGGGCGGTCATGGCGATCGGCGCGGGCCAGTTCGTTCTCGAGGGCCTGCGCGAAGTATTTGGAGTTGAACAAGCCGGTCTTTGGATCAATCTGCGTCTGGCGTTGCAGCGCTGGCACGCGTAGCGTGGTGTAGATGAGATACAGCGGCACGGCGGCCAGGATGGCGGCGAAGGGATTGATCTGCCAGATGAAGGCGCTGGCGACGCCCATACCGAACAGCGTAAAGTCGATGGCCAGCGGCAGCCGCTCGAACACCCCCGACTCTTTGAAGCTCTGCCCACGCGCCAGCTTGAGCACCACGCCCACCAGCCAGTGATTGAGAAGGGTGAACGTCGTCATCGCGATGACGATGGCGATGGCCGACACAATCGCCAGGGCCTCAGTTGATGGCGACACCCACAACGTCCCTTTGACCCAGTCACACATCAGCACCGCCGTGCTAGCCGCGATGGCGAACTGGGCGATGTTGAAGCTTTGAATAAACCACGGATAGCGGTGTTTCACCCATTCGCCGATGTGCGCCAGCAAAATGACGAACACCGCCCCCGGCGCGCCAAGCAGCATAAAGGCGAAGCCGTATGTGACCCAACTGATGTTGTAGCTCGACCGCTCTGTCGGGCCTTCCACTTTGAAGATTTGCGCCAGCGCCGCCAAAACACCAATGGCCAGCGCGAGCACGAAATCCACGCCGGGCAGGCGACTGAGTTGCCACACACCCAATGCGCCGCCGGCGATAATCGTCCCAAGGATATACAGTCTTGCGGTGAGCGATAATTTGCCCATAGCCGTCTCCTCTAACACCCTTGGCTGGGGACCAGACCGGCGCACGATCACGCCGGTTTCAGGCCTCAGCCTTCAATCCGTTTCAAAATCCCTTCAGTCATCCCAAGCGATGCCGGTCCAATTCACGGCGGCCCCGTTGACGGCTGACCAATGCACCGAACGTGCTCATAGGATAGTTCGCGCTGCGCCCGCTGCGATTATGGCTTGGGCGTAGGCGCCGGCATGCGACTATTCCAGTTCACTGCGACCTGGACCGGCTCGTTAACCGAGGCCGTGGCGTGATAGGCCACCACGGGGGTCATCAGCGCTGCCACCATCCCCCCTAGAAGCGCCAGCCAGAACAAACGTCGCTTGAGTGTTAGTTGTGTTTTCATTGTGTGTACCTCTTGCTTTGAAATAATCTGATTCAAGCCCGTGTCTTCAAACTAATGTTGGTGAGCGAGGCAGCGTGTGGCTGTCGCCGAGGCCAGCACTCCGCTAATCAAAAAAATTGATGAAACGCTGCCTCACTCATTCCAACCTCAGCCCAGTTGACAGCCCGGCGGGAAACTCGTTTGCTTGAAGCTGCCGGTGTGCCAGCCTGTGGTTTGTTGCTTACTGCGGCCCACCGTTCCAGTTCACGTTGTTCGTGGTGACACCTCCGCTTTGACCTGTCTGCGGATAAGGGGACCAAATGTAGGAAGTGGCTGCTTGCGCCTGGCGCGCCGGCGCGAACAGCGTGACGACGAAGGCCGCCAATAGCGCCAGAGCCAACAATCGGTGTTTGAGCATTGAAATTTTCACGACAGGTTTCTCCTTACTTTGATAATGAACTGCTGACTTTCTTTTCTCCATCTTCGTTA
>JBQTJD010000437.1:0-1544 GCA_052387475.1 Anaerolineales bacterium
GCGGGCGACGCCCAGGCTTCTCCGCGCCCCCGCCCCTCCCCCCGCGGGCGTGGGGTGGGGGGTGCGGGCGAGCCGCAATTCGCGCAGACTTGACTCATCATGGGCCAACCCAACTTCTACGACGGACGCCTCTCGCTGGTGTACTGGACGCCGCGCTCGATCAATGAGACGACCATTGCACAGTTCGGCGACAACCTGCGCGCCGGCGCGCCGAACATCAACGGCGTGATGGTGAAGACCAACAACGGCAACGTCTGGCAGGGTGCATTCGACAGCAGCAAGCCCAACCTCAACATCAACTCGGCCGCCGACGTGCGCCGCTGGGCTGACACGCTCGCCTCGAAAAATTTAGAGATGCACGCCTGGGGCGTGGTGCGCGGCAACGCCGTCAACGCCGAACTCGACCGCTTCGTGGAAGTGGCGCAAACGCCGGGCGTCCGGTCGCTGCTGCTTGATCTGGAGGAAGGCCCGGCGTACTGGGTCGGCGACCAGAACGCCGCGCGCACTTTGACGCAGGGCCTGCGCAACCGCCTCGGGCCGGACTTTCACATCGGGTTGATCTTCGATTACCGCGCCAACCGCCCGCAACGGCTGTGGGTGCAGAGCATCTGGTTCCCATACATTGACAGCCTGCACCCGATGGTCTATCACTTTCACTTCGGGCAGAGCGCGACGACGGCGCTGACCAATTGCTACAACGTCATCGGCAACTGGGGCAAGGCCGTGTACCCGATGTTGCAAGGTTACTCGCCCGGCGGCAGCATCGGCATCTATCCCGCAACGGATATTCCGGTCACCGCCAACATCGCCACTACACGCTTCGGCGCGCGCGGGCTGTCATGGTATCGCTACGGACGCGGGCTGTCGATTTCGGATGAAGGCCTCGGCCAAGCGGATCTTTCCGAGTTGGCGAAGGTGCCGGTTCCCGGTGGAGGGCCGCCACCCCCGCCTCCGCCGCCACCCCCCCCGCCACCGATCGTGGTCGGGAGACCGCCCGTGCCGCCGGACGCGCCACCGCTGCTCGTGGCCGTTGATCCCGACAACGAGCGCACCGGAGAATTTTCGATCAGCTATTACGAAGACCCGGCGGTCGCGAGCCAATCGTGGCAGGTGGCGGTGGATGTGAACGGTCGCCCGTATGCGTACCGGCCCGCGTCGTACAACAATCAACTACTGTACGTCAGCTACGTCCCACGACTCATCGGGCGCGGCAGGTACACGATCGAGGCCTTCATCCCCGCACAAAACGCGTATGTGCGCGATGCCCATTACTTCATCGTGGATTATCCGAACGGCCAACGGCGCGAGACGACGGTGGTGGTCAATCAATCCACCTTCAGCGATGAGTGGGTGCAATTGCAGGGCAGCGTCGTCAACGGCGTGCCCGGCAGCCCGCCCGTCTCGCAATTTGATCTCGATCCGACGAAGGGCGATGCCGGGCGCGTGAACGTAGCGGACATCACTTTTGTGGATCCGGCTACGCATCCGAGCGGGCGCTTCGAGATTGCCTTCGGCGCGATCCGGTGGAAGCCGGTGGCGCAAGC
>JBQTJD010000438.1:0-2689 GCA_052387475.1 Anaerolineales bacterium
AAGAGCACGATCTCGTGGGGATACTGGCGTTTGATGTCGAGGTATTGCTTGCGTAGCGTGTTGGGCTCGAGGTCGGACATAGCGCGAGGATTGTAGCGGGAAACGACGCAGGACGAAAGACCGATGACGAAAGCGTGTGACGAAATGCAAAGCGCCCTCCCCCATTGGGAAAGGGCGCTGAAAGTAACGGAGCTTGCTTTCGTCTATCGTCCTTCGGCTTCCGTCCTCAAACTGAGCCGATGGCCGCTTCGGTATCGCCGAAAACCTTGAATAGCGACTCGAGGCCGGCGATGTCAAGCACTTCCTTCACACGGGCGGATGGCTGCGCCAGCAACACCGCGCCGCCTTTTGTCTTCAACGCTTTTTGCGCGGAGATCAGAGCGCGCACACCAGCGCTGCTGATGTAGTCGGTGCCATCCATCTCGAGCACGAGATGCGAATGGCCGTGCTCCACTTCCTGTCTTAGCGCCTCTTCAAACTGCGCCGCCACGCTGGCATCCACCCGCCCGGTGACGCGCAAGACATTAGCGCGCTTGTACTCGCGTTTGTTGATCTCCATGAGACCATCTCCTGTTGAATGCGATGAGGGTTGCCGCGATTGTAGTCTAACCGGCGGGCGATTGCAACGAACGAATTGCTTCGGCGACGGTGGGCTGAAAGGTGAACATGGTCTCCAGCCCGGCCATGCTGAGCACTTCGCCCACACCGGATGGAATAGCGGCCAAATGCATGTCACCGCCGAGCTTGCGCGCCCGGCGCAACGACAGGATCAACACCCGTAGTCCGGCCGAAGCCATGTACGAGACGTCGGCGAAGTCAATGACGATGCGCGACCGGCCTTCGGACAACAGCCCGTCGAGAGCATCCTGCAACGCGCCGGCCGCCGCCGAATCGATGCGGCCCTGCGGCGCGATGGCCCAAATATCCGGTTGAGGCGAGGAAACCAAAATCATCCGCATCACTCCCGAAGGTATTGCGCAATCAATTGCGCGGTGTGCATGAGCGAGTCGGTGTGCGTGCGCTCGTAATTGTGGCTGGCATCCACTCCGGGGCCGATGAGGCCGACGCGCACATCGCCGCCCGCGCGCCAATACGCCTCGCCGTCCGAACCGTAATATGGATAGATGTCCACCGTATACGGAATGTTGGCGTCTTCGGCCAGCGCGCGCAGCTTGCGGTTCATCTCGTTGTGATACGGCCCGCCCGAGTCCTTGACGCAAATACAGGCGCTAAATTCATCCGAGGCCTGCCCCGGCCCGACGGCAGCCATATCAATGGTCAACAGCTCGATGAGGTCGGGCGGAAAGCCGCTGGCCGCGCCGTGGCCGACTTCCTCGTAATTGCTGATGTGGATGGTCGTACGCTGCGCGGGTTGCACTCCGCTCTCGACCACTGCATTCAACGCGCCGAAGATGCAGGCCACAGCGGCTTTGTCATCCAAATGCCGCGAACGGATGAAGCCCGCCGGCCCTACCTCCACACGCGGGTCAAAGGCTACGCCATCGCCGACTTCGATCCCCAGCGCGCGCGTTTGATCAGCGGACTGCGTGCGCGCGTCGAGGCGAACCTCCATCCCGTCATCGTCGCGCTCGGCCTTGCCGGTCTCCGCGCCGAAGATGTGCGACGAGGCCTTGGTGACGAGCAGCGAGCCACGCACCGTTGGCCCGGTGTGCGTGAAGACCGTGCAGCCCTCGCTCTCGACCGTATTCCAGTGAAAGCCGCCGAGCTTGGTGAGCTTCAGCCGGCCATTGGGCTTGATCTCTTTCACCATCGCGCCGAGGGTGTCTACGTGCGCAGTAAGGGCGCGCGGCGCATCGCTGGCCCGGCCGGGCAACTCAAACACCAGTGCGCCTTTGACCGTGCGCCGCAGCGGAAAGCCGAAGCGCGCGAACTCGCGCTCGCAATACGCGATGGCCGCCTCGGTGAAGCCAGTAGGGCTAGGCGTGTTGAGCAGGCCGGTGAGAAACTCGACCATCTGAGCGGTGTTGATGGGGATGGGAGCTGTCATGGAATCAAGGCACGTGAAACGTGATGCGTGAAACGTGGGTCTCGGTCATGACGAGACTTCGTCAATTGACCGAATGTCTCAATGACCAGAAATCACGTTTCACGTTTTACGATTCACGCCTCTGCCTCGCCGATAAATCGAAACGAGTCGAGCGCCAGCGCCGGCACGCGGTGCACGCCATAGAAACCGGAGAGTGTGTGCAGGTCGCGCCCCACCCCGCGCACGTGGCGCAGCGCCGTCACCAATTCCTGATCAAAACGCAGATTGCGTACGGGATAGGCCAACTCGCCGCGCTCAATCCACCACACGCCATCGCGCGTGGTGCCGGTGGCCGCAGCGTTGTGGCTCGACGTTTGCCGCACGTACCAAAAGCGCGAGATGTACAGCCCGCGCTCCACCAAGTTAATCAAGTCTTCAACCGTTTGCTCGCCCGGTGCGATGACGAGGTTCTCCGGCGCAGGGCCATCCCAATCTTCATCATCGTACGGCTGCGCGTGCCCAGTCGAGGCGCGCCCCGACTCGCGTGCGGCGGTGGCCCGATCATACACCGGCGTGAGCGGCACACCGGCACGTACAATGGACACCGGCTGTTTGGGCATGCCCTCACAATCAAATGCGCGTGGGAAACCGGCTGCATTAAGAGCATCGTCGGTGATGGAAAGCGATGCCGCCATGCAGGGC
>JBQTJD010000439.1:0-12957 GCA_052387475.1 Anaerolineales bacterium
AGCGCGGCGACGAAGTTCAGGCCGAAGCGCCCGAGGTGGTTATCGCGCGCGTCGAGCGTGATCCACGCGGCGGGGATACGTTGCTGCGCGAGCCATTCCACGACCAGCGTCGTTTTGCCAAAACCCACCGGCGCCGAGAGCAGTGCGAGTGGACGGGCGAGGGCGCTGTTGAGTCGCGCCACGAGGCGTGGTCGTAGAACGCTCTCACTGCGCAGGGGCGGGCTTTGCAGTTTCGTCCGGATGACGGCATCCGGCGTCCACGCCGGCTCGGGTGGCTCGGCGCGCGGCGACGACGCAGGCATAAGTTGATACGCATGACTGAAGGGCAGACCCCGCTCGGCCTCGGGGCCGGTGGATGCTGTACCACCGTCCGTTATACTTGGGCGCGTGGACCGAGGTTCAAACAGAGTGAACGAATCGAACCCTGTGTCTTTTGAGCGAATTGTTCACATGGCGCAAAGGTGACTGTCACTGGGCAATAGAGCGACTGGAACTTCCGAGTGTAGGCTGCCCAGTGACAGTCACCTGAAGTCGCCAAGTTTGATGCAACTCCGTCCCGTCTCGGGCGTAGAATGGGGTAACGTGTCCCCTAGGTTCATTTTCACGGGCTACCGAAGAGACGGGCCGGTGGCCCGTCTCCCGCGCACAATGGGAATCTAAATGCTCAATTTTTTCAAACGTAAGCCAAAGATCAAACCCAACGGCAGCGCCGCCCACAACGGCGAGGCCCCGCATCTCATTGATCTGCGAGAGGTCGTCAAACAATATCAGGTCGGTGCGGGCACGTTCACGGCGCTGCGCGGCATCAATCTGCAAGTGGATCGCGGCGAGTTCGTCGGCATCATCGGCAAGAGCGGCAGCGGCAAATCCACCCTCATCAACATGATCACGGGCATTGACCGGCCCACCTCCGGCGAGGTGCATATTGGCGGCGTGCCGGTGCATACGCTCAACGAAAATCAAATCGCAATCTGGCGCGGCAAGAATGTCGGCGTGATCTTTCAGTTCTTTCAACTGTTGCCGATGTTGTCCGTCGTCGAGAACGTCATGCTGCCGATGGACTTCTGCGACACATTTGCCGACCGCGAACGGTATGATCGGGCGATGCATCTGCTTGGTCTGGTGGGGTTGGAAGATCAGGCGCGCAAGCTGCCCACAGCGGTTTCCGGCGGCCAGCAGCAACGCGCCGCCATCGCCCGCGCGCTGGCCAACGACCCACCCATCCTCGCCGCCGATGAGCCGACTGGCAACCTCGACACTAAGACAGCCGAATCCATTTTTGAATTATTTGATGAACTGGTGAAACAGGGCAAAACCATCCTGGTCGTCACGCACGACACCGAGCTTGGCAAGCGTGTGCAGCGTACGGTGCATGTGACCGATGGAGAGTTGTTGGATATGGCAGTTGATACGCCAAGCGTGAAACGTGACGCGTGAAACGTGATACGTTTCACGGTTCACGCTTTACGACCATTCCAATTTCGAGAACCTTATGCTTCGACCCCGCTGGCGCAAAGTCTGGGCCGATTTGTGGAGCAGCAAAATCCGCACCGTGCTGGTGGTGTTGTCCATCGCTGTCGGGGTGTTCGCCGTCGGCACGGTCGGCGGTTCGTACATCGTCCTCAGCCGCACATTTTCCGTAGGCTACCTGGCGGCCAACCCCGCACACGCGCACCTCTTCATGTCGTCGTTCAACGATGACATCGTCAATATCGCGCGCCGCACCCCCGGCGTGGCAGACGCCGAAGCGCGCCGGTCGCTCTCACTCACCATCAAGCTGGCCGATGGCGAGACCCGCAACCTGACCATCATCATCATCCCCGATTTGGCTGAGAGCGGCATCGAGATGTTGCGCGTCGAGCAGGGCCCGGCCATCCCCAGCCAACGCGGCCTGCTGGTCGAACGCACATCGCTGCCGCTCACCGGCGCAGAACTCGGCGAAACGATCACGGTGGAATTGGGCGATGGCCGCACGCGCGAGTTCAAACTCGAAGGCGTAGCCTACAACGCCACCAATGCCCCAGCGACGTTCAGCAATGCCGTCGAGGCCTACGCCACGCCGGCCACGCTCGATTGGCTGGGCGAAGAGCGCTGGTACGATCAACTCTTCATTACCGTTGCCGACGATCCGATGAATGAGGCGCACATTCGCGAAGTCGCCACACGGGTGCAAGAGCGCATCGAGAAGACCGGCGATTATCAAGTTTTCTTCATCAACGTGCCCGTGCCCGGCCAGCATCCGGCGTATCAAGTCATTCAAAGTTTGCTGGTGTTGCTGGGCGTGATGGGCGTGTTCTCGCTGTTCCTCAGCGGCTTCCTCGTCGTCAACATCCTCAGCGGTCTGCTGGCGCAACACGTGCGCTACATCGGCATGATGAAGGCCGTGGGCGCGCGCACCTCGCAGGTGGCGTGGATGTACATCGTGCTGGTGTTGGGCTTTGGGATGCTGGCTTTTCTCGTGGCTGCACCGCTGGCTACGCTGGCCTCGTATGCATTGTGCACGGCCTTCGCTGGCTGGATCAATTTCGACCTGGTCGGCTTCGAGATGCCGCCGGCGGTTTTGTTGGTGATGGCGGTCATTAGCCTGGTGGTGCCGGTGCTGGCCGCGATGGTGCCGGTGTGGCGCGGCGCGCGGATGACGGTGCGCGAAGCGATCTCGAGCTACGGCCTCGGCAAAGGCGCGTTTGGCCGTAGCTGGCTCGACCGCGTGCTGGAGCGTGTGCGCGTTTTCTCGCGCCCGGTGCTCATTTCAATCCGCAACACCTTCCGCCGCAAGACGCGGTTGGTGCTCACACTGGTCACGCTCACGGTAGCCGGGGCCATCTTCATCGCCGTGTTCAACGTGCGCGAGTCGCTCACCACCGCCATCAATGGCATGCTCGATTCGTTTCTGTCGGATGTGAACCTCAGCCTTGGCAGCGTGCAGGACATTGATGAAGTCAGTGAGTTGGCCCTGGCGATCCCGGGCGTGAAAGCGGTAGAGGGTTGGACTGGCGCGGCGGGCAAGGTGCTCGACGCTGACGATCAAGCGCTGGAGAACTTCACAGTGATTGGTGTGCCGGCGGGCAGCCAGCTCATCAAGCCTGTCATCGAACAGGGCCGCTGGCTGGTGGCGGGCGATGAGAATGCCGTGGTCGTCGGCACCGACTACATCTCTAAGTTTCCGGAGACGAAACCCGGCGACACGCTTCGCGCCGAACTCAATGGCCGCAAAGTGGATTTGCAGGTCGTGGGTGTGATGCGGATGTTGAGCGCGGGTGGGGGCAGCTACATCGGCTATTCGTCGTTCGATTACATGGCCCGCATCAGCGGCGGCGGCCACCGTTCCACCGAGTACCGGATAGCATTGGAACAGAGCGACCTCGAGTCGCAGAAGCGTGTGGCCGAGGCGTTGCAACGAAATTTCGAAGCCCGCAAGATCAAAGCTACCGCACAGACCGGGGCCGAGTTCAAGGATCAGGTGAGCCAGGCTGTGAGCATCATCGTCGCCTTCCTCGCGCCGATGGCGGTGATGGTCGGCCTGGTCGGCGCGCTCGGGCTGATGGGGACGATGAGCCTCAACGTAATCGAACGCACGCGCGAGATCGGCGTGCTGCGCGCGGTGGGGGCCTCCAACCGCAAGGTGTTTCAAATTGTGGTGGTCGAGGGGCTGATCATTGGCCTGCTCAGTTGGGCGCTGGGCATTTTGCTCGCGCTGCCCATCAGCGCCGGGCTGGCGCTCATCGTCGGTCAGATCTTTCAGGCCAACCTGCAGCCGGTGATGTCGCTGCCCGGCTTCCTCATCTGGCTGGCGGTGGTGCTGGTGCTGTCGTGGTTCGCCAGCCTGCTCCCGGCGTGGAACGCCATGCGCCTCACCGGACGCGATGTGCTGGCGTATGAGTAAGGCTTTTGCCACGGAGACACAGAGACACGAAGATTTGTTTAGACTTTCTCTTTGGCTCCGTGTCTCTGGGGCGAATCCACTAGTATCGCTGCGCGCCAGCCGCGCACCGAATTGATCACGGCCGACCCCTCTGCGCGCCGCAACATCTCCAACATGATCGTGTGCTCTGTCAACTTCCCCTGATCCAGCAACTCCGCCCGATACGTGCCCGCGAGCAAGCCGCACTCCAACGGTGGCGTGAACCACTGGCCCTCCAATTGCACCGCGAGGTTGGCCGTCGTCGTCTCGGTGATCTCGCCGCGCTCGTTCCACAACAGCACGTCACCGGCGTGGGGATGTGCGGCGCGGGCCGCCTCGTACACGGCGCGCTGGGTGGTTTTGTGGAAGAGAAAAACATCGGTGGAGTGGACGGGCGTGCGCGCGAGGGCGAGCGTGACCGGTGATGGCGCGTGCTCCGGCAAAGGTGCGGCTTCACAATGGAGGCCGCCGCCGCGCTGCGCGGTGAGCCGCACCTTGTGAGGAAGGGCGGGCAGGGTCAGCGCGAATTCTTCCAAACGCGCGCGCACTTCCTCCACGTTCAACTCAAACTGAAAGTAAATGGCCGAGTCGCGCAGCCGCTGCAAGTGCCGCTCCGATAACCAGTAACCGGACAACCCCCTCTGTAAGCGAAGCGACGCCTCCCCCCTCGGAAAAACACCGATAGGGGAGGGGGCAGGCTCCCACCGCAACGACTCCAGCAACTCAAACTCGGGCCGTTTCTCACGCAGCACCCGCGCTTTAATCGCGCACTCGGCCCACTCGTCCGCGGCGTCGCTATCCCACACGATGCCGCTGCCCACGCCGTACTCGGCCTCCCCGCGCTCACGATCCACCACCACCGTGCGGATGGCGACGTTGAATTGCGCGCGACCTTCGGGCGTGATGAATCCAATGGCGCCCGTGTACAGCCGGCGCGGTGTGCTCTCCAACTCGCGAATGAGGCGCATGGTGCTGCGCTTGGGCGCGCCGGTGATGGACGCGCACGGGAAAAGCGCGGCCAGTGTGTCGGTGAGTGAGCGGTGCGTCGTGCCCGTCACGGTGGAGGTCATCTGCCACAGGGTCGGGTAACGCTCCACGTCGAACAGCGACGGTACTCGTACGCTGCCCACCTCTGCCACCCGCCCGATGTCGTTGCGGATCATATCCACGATCATCACGTTTTCGGCGCGGTTCTTCTCAGAGTTGCGCAGCCAGTCGGCTTGCGCTTCATCTTCGGCCAAGGTGCGCCCGCGCGCCGCTGTGCCTTTCATTGGTTTCGAAATAAGCGCGCCGTCCTCGAGCGTGAAGAATAATTCGGGCGATGCGGAGCAAATCGCAAAGCGGCCGGCAGCCACAAAGGCCGCGTACGGTGCGCGCCCGGCCTCGGTCAGTTGCGCGAATAGTGCGCGTGGTTCGCCCCTGAACGGCGCACGCAGGCGATAGGTGTAATTGACTTGATACGTTAGGCCGCGCGCGATGTGGTCTTTGACGCACTCAACGGCCCGAGCGTATTCGGCCTCGGTCACGGTTGAGGTCCATTCGCCCAGTTCGCAGACACCTGACAGGTTTTCAAAACCTGTCAGGTGTTGGGGCGCGTCGTATATCCCAAACCACACCAACGGAAAATCCGCTGAAGCATGGGTGGTGAGGGTCGGGTCAAATGCCGGAGCGGCCTCGTAAGCGATGAAGCCCGCGGCCCACGCGCCCCCCTGTGTGGCCGCCTCGACGCGCCGCAGCGCCGGGAGTACCTCGGCCAGCGTGCGGGCCTCGATCACCACGCGTGGCTCGCGGAAATGAAGCCAGAGTCCTGTGCGCGGCTCGTGCAAAATAATCTCATTTGACATCGGGCAAAGATTATCACAGAGGTACAATCGTACCCACCTCTGCGAATCGAAAGACGTTCATGCTCCAAATTGCCCTTCTCCAAATGACCGATTGTGGGTTAGATCAAGCCGCCGCGCTCGAAAAGGGCACGGACTTTTGTCGCTGCGCTAAAGCCCTCGGCGCGGACATCGCCCTGTTCCCGGAGTTGTGGAACATCGGCTACACCAGTTTCGTGCCGGACGATGTGAATCGTGGAGATGTGTGGCGCGCGCCGGAGTTGTGGCCCCTCGCTCCCAGAGGGGGTCGCTTCGCTTATGGGGGTGAGGGAGAAATCCAAGCAGCCCGCGCCCAATGGCAATCAAACGCTATTGAGACCGACAGTCCGTTTGTGACTCACTTCCGCGCACTGGCGCAAGAGTTGAACATGGCGATTGCGCTGACCTATTTGCAAGCGTGGCCGATCGCCCCGCGCAACGCCGTGTCGCTCATCGACCGGCACGGTGAGATTGCGTTTACGTATGCCAAAGTGCATACCTGTGATTTCGATTATCTGGAGGCGGCCTGCATGCCGGGTGATGACTTTCACGTGGCGGCGCTGGACACTGAACAAGGCCTGGTAGCCGTGGGCGCGATGATCTGCTACGACCGTGAGTTCCCCGAAAGCGCGCGCGTGCTGATGCTGAAGGGCGCGGAGCTGATTCTCGCCCCCAACTCGTGTGATCTTGAAATCAACCGCCTGAGCCAACTACGCGCGCGGGCGTCCGAGAACATGGTCGGCGTGGCGCTGGCGAATTACGCTGGGCCGAACAACTTTGGCCACTCAGTCGCGTATGACGGCGTAGCCTTTGGCAAGAACGGCTCGCGCGATATGACGATTGTGGAAGCGGGCGAGGAGGAGGGGGTCTTCATGGCGGCGCTTGATCTTGATGCGCTGCGCGACTACCGCCGCCGCGAGAGTTGGGGCAACGCCTTCCGTCGCCCGCGTCGGTACGGCCTGCTCACCTCACCGGTCGTGCTGCCGCCGTTTGTGCGGATGGATGAACACGGCGAGCGCTGGGATATGGAGCGGCGGTGAGACGCCCCAGTGGGCGTCTCTACACCCACGGATGATTGGAAACAGAAAACGGATTGAATGGAGCCGACTCCGTTCAATCCGTTGATTACATCCCCTTCAAATACTCGCGCACCATGAGCGCCGCCGTCGCGCCCTCTCCCACCGCGCTGGCCGCCTGTTTGGTGCTGCCCAGCCGCACATCGCCGGCGGCAAAGACGCCGGGCAGCGAAGTCTCAAGCGTGGGCTGGGTGATGACGAAGCCGTACTTGTCTTTCTCGACTGAACTGGGCAGCCAACCGCTGTTGGGCGACAGCCCGATGAAGACGAAAGCGCCTTTTGGCGTGATCGTTTCCGTCGCGCCGGTCTGGCGGTCTTTGACCGTGATCCCGCTCAGCTTGCCGCCGTTGCCATGGAACTCAACCACATCGGTGTTGTAGCGAATTTCGATCTTCGGGTTCTCCAGCACCTTGTCAATCACGATCTGGCTGGCCGTCATCGCTGCGCCGCGCACCAGGATGGTGACCTTTTCCACAAAGCGTGCCAGGAACAGGCTCTCCTCCCCTGCGCTATTGCCGCCGCCGATGACGACCACGTGCTGGCCTTTATAGAACGGCCCGTCACACGTGGCGCAGAAATGGATGCCCGCGCCGATCAGGTCGTCCTCGCCCGGCGCGCCGAGGCGGCGGTAGGTTGACCCGGTGGCGACCAGCACCGCGCGTGTGCCGTATTCGTTGCCGTCCGCGGTCTTCACGTACAGCGACTCTTCTTCTTTGCGGATGTCGATCACTTCCTGCGCTTGCAGCAACTCGACGTTGAAACGCCGCGCCTGTTGCGCCAGCCGGTCGGCGAAGTCCGCGCCGCCGACGCCCTCGGGGAAGCCGGGGAAATTATCGAGCCGCTCGGTGACGCCGGCCTGCCCGCCGAGGCCGCTCTTCTCGATGACGAGCACCTCCAGCCCTTCGCGCGCGGCGTACAGCGCAGCCGTCAGGCTGGCCGGCCCGCCGCCGATGCAGATCAAATCGTAATACGCCATCTTCGCGCGAGTCTGCAAACCCAATTTCGCGGCGAGTTCGGCGTTGCTCGGCTCCACGAGCATGGAGCCATCCCCGAACACAATCGTGGGGATGATGCGCTTGCCGTTGTTCGCGCGCTCAACCAGCGCCTGCCCGTCGGCGCTCTGTTCAATATCGACCCAGTCGTAATGCACGCGCTGCTCGCCGAGGAATTTTTTGGCGCGCTTGCAGTCCTCGCACCACACAGCGCCATAAACGGTGAGTTCAGTATGAGACATAGTCCTCTCCAATGATGTTATTGGTTATTGGCAATTGGATGTTGAATAGTCTCGGAGCCGGCGGATTTGTTACAAGACAGGCCCTTCGCGCGCAATGACTCTATTCGTAACAAGTCCGCGCATGCGCGCTCAGGGTGACAGGCCCCGGTCTCCAAGTGGCACGGCACTGCGGATCACGTTTCACGTATTAGGTTTCACGTTACCTCGACAGCACCACCGGCAGCAATACGCCGAGGCCGAGCACGAACAGCCACAGCCCCGGCGCGGGCGTGCCCACCGGACGGCGTAGACGTTCCTCTTGTGCGGCTAGTCTTGGATCAAGCAGCAGCCATTCACGGTGGCGACGTTCGAAGTACAGAAAGGCGAAGGCCGTGCCCGCGCCCCAAGCTAGGTGCCCAATCAGCGAGGGCAGCAGGTTTGAGGCCGCTATCGCTGACCAGTCGAACGGAAAGCCGAGCAGAATGGGCAGCAGCGTCAACGGGCCGATGAACCACACCGCCAACCCATACACCATCCCCCACAGCACGGCTGAACCGCGGTTGGGCGCTTCGTGCTGGAAAAGCATGCCATACAACATTCCAAAGATTGCGCTGATGAGCATGTGAACGATGAAGCCAATGGCGACGCCCTCGGCGCGGACAAGTCGGGCGACCAGTGGCAGCACGCCGGTGACCAGCATGACGCCGCTAAATAGCAAGCCGCCTACCACGCTGGAGGCGGCTCCCCACTGGAGACCGTACACCGTGCGGGAGCCGGGCCCCTCCGCCTCGCGGTTGATGGGGTCACTGTCGTGAAAGAAACCGCGCCACAGCCGGTCAACGCTCGCGTATGCGAATCCCACCAGCAGCCCGTAGATGGCGTGGCCGACGAGCGAGCCGAATAACTCGCTGCCGTGCGTGTACGACCAATCCGGCGCTTGCCCAAGAATGATGGGCAGCAGCGTCAGCGGTCCTAGGAACCACCAGAAGAGTCCGTACGCCAATCCCCACATCATGCTCGAGCCGTGCCCGCGCACATCGCGCTGAAAGAGGAAACCGAATGACCCGCCGATCAAGATGGCGATGATGAAGTGGGTGAGTACACCGGTGTCGCGGCCCTCAGCCCGTACGAGGTTGGCCACGAGTGGGTAGAAGTCCACCTGCTCCATCCACTTGCCAAAAGCCCAGCCACCCACGACGCCCGCGAGTCCGCCGACGATGAGGGCGCGCGGCCAACTGAACGGCGGCAGTTCCTCCGGCGCGGCGGTCGCCAAATGGAGCAGGCTCATCACCGGCCCGAGCGGGGCGCCGATGAACACCAGATACCCGACCAACTCACCGAAATGAGCGCGCGCCGCATCGAGCATGCCCATCTCGGGCATCGCGCCGGAGGCGACCGGCAGAATTCCGGCCGGAAGCGCCAGCCACACGAGAAAGGCGTAGCCGAGACTCCACAACAGCCCTTTGCCCGGTGTCGTGGCGCGGCCACTACTGAGCAGCGCGAAGGCCGCGCCCGCTGCGGCTCCGATCAGTGTCTGCATGCTCAGCGCTGTTTGCGTCAAGATTGCGCACATTGCACCGCCCACTGCACCGGTGACCGCGCCAACGAGGAGGAAGGGAAGGATGCCGCGCATAAAGGTTCTTCGGTAAATATCGTGCGCCGGTGTCGAAGTGTCAGTCCGCACGGAGGAAACTTGTCACTCGGCACTATCGGCAGTTTGTAGCGCTTGGGAAACACTCGCAAGAATAACCGGAAACTTCACGGGGCCGAGGCGTAGCCGCGTCAGCTGGAAGTGTTGAGTCGCATTGGGCTTGTTAATCCTTTCATCGCTTCCATCACTTCCCAAAAGGTTTTGCGAAGCCTGAGACTTCAAGATAATCTGCGAATGCATTTGCTACTCTGCTGGAAAAGCGAGCATGGATGGAAATGCCAGCGTTGGTCGGCGTGAAGACTGATAGCATCAAACGGTTCTCATTGTTTTCTTGCCAGACAAAGAAAAAGTCTTTCGATTGATACGCGTTATTGTCTGTGGATGGCTCATAGAGCCTAACCTCACGCCCGCCCATGCGAAGGAATCTCATCAGATCTGAGACTTCTCTTTCTAATGAAGCATGTACATGTATCCGCAAGTTGAGCGCAAAGCGCATATCGGCTTGCAGGTACAACCACCTCTCGTTGAACTGTGAGAAATCCCCAAAGTAGCGACTTGTTTTGAAATGAACGGATAAATAAAGCACAGGATGACCATCTTTGCCACTTGGGTCTTTGTCGGTAAATTGAATACCTCTGGCAGGTATGCCTGGCGTGGAAGGAATTTCCCGATAGAAGTCGAGTAATGGCATATCCAAACCTATCGGCCAATGTATTTCTAATTGTTTCGCCCATACTTCATACCAATGATCACGCCTTGCTCTGATTTGTTTTCTCAGCTCGGGATTGCCACCATATTTGTCGTGACATGAACCACACAGCGGCGCTGCGTTATCTTCGGTGTCTGGCCCACCTTCCGATTGTGGAATGATATGGTGAACGTCAACTTTATTCTGTCGGTCTAAACACCAACAGCAAGTGAAGTTGGCTTTTCGCTGTACCTTAGCCTTTATTGCTTCTGAGAATGGCATATTTCACGCGATTGGTTGTTGTGGAAGCGGCCCAACATTCAATTGAACTCAATCGTCTGCACGATATCGCGTGGGAAGAACAACTCCATCACCCAATCCACCAGCACGCGCGCCTTGCGCTCGAGGCCGGGCAGTTTGCTGAGATACACGCCGCGCCACAGCAGCCAGGCGAACAGGCCGGAGAACATCACCGTGCGGCCACCGCTCAATGGGATGACGAGTTCGGCGCAGGCGGTGTGATGGCCCACCACGCACAGCGCGCCGAGCGAAGCGAAGTGGAATTTTTTGAGCGGCTTGTCGCTCATGCCGCTTACGATGTTGTGCGCCAGGGTCGCCGCCTGCCGCAGCGCAAACTGCGCCGTGGGCGGACACGGTTCGCCGGTGCGCGCATCGCTCACCGCCGCACAATCGCCCAATGCCCACACGCTGGGCTGGCCCTTTACCGCCAGGGTGTTTTCAACGATCACTGCGCCGCGCCGGTCGAACTCGACCGGCAGCGAGTTGAGCAACGGATTCGGCGTGGTGCCCGCTGTCCATACCAATGTGTGCGCGGCGATTTCCTCCGCTGGATTGAGCGTGACTTTTTCGGGTACGTAATCGGTGAGGCGGGCCTTGAGTTTGAACGTCACGCCGCGCGCGGCCATCTGTTTCAGCGCATATGCGGCCAGCGGCGCGCTGAGTTCCGGCAGGATGCGGTCGCGTGAGTGGACGAGGATGATGCGCAGATCACCGGCGCGCAAGTTGACGAAGTCGGCCAGCATCCCGCGGGCAAAGTCGTTGAGCGCCCCGGCCAATTCCACGCCCGCAAAGCCGCCCCCGGCGATGACGAACGTCAGCAGCGCGCGCCGCCGCACCGGGTCGGCCTCGCGGTCGGCCTGCTCGAACATCTCGATGACGTGGTTGCGGATTTTAATGGCGTCGGTGAGTGATTTGAAATCGAAGGCGTGCTGCTCGACGTTGGCCAGGCCCATATAATTGGAGAGTGAGCCAACTGCGAGCACGAGCTGATCAAAAGCAATGACGCGCGGCGTTTTATCGCGACCGAGGGAGACCGTGACGGTACGGGCCTCCAAATTAATGCTTGTGGCCTCGCCGCGCAGCACCTGGGTGCGCCGTAAACTGGTGCGCAGCGGGCTGCTGATATGCGTCGGCTCGAGGCTGCTGCCGGCGACTTCGGCGAGCATCGGCGTGAAGAGCAGGGCGTTTGTGTCGCTCACTAGGGTAATGGCAACCGAGCGATCGGCACCCAATTGTTTCTCCAATGCCTCGGCCACCGTCATCCCGGCAAAGCCGCCCCCGAGGATGACGATCTGCTTCGGGCTGCGACGAAGGGGGCGCAGATCATCCGGCTCCTGGCCCAGCCAGGCGAAAGCGGCATCGCTCAAGGCTTGATGTACAAATCCGAGCAGCGCGCCGAAGAGCACCCAGCCCACTAAAGCGGGAAACGTCGCTCGCATCCCGTCCGCCGTCCACTGTGGCGGCTGGCCGCTGAGCAGGGGCCAAGTCACCACACTGAGAGCCGTCCACAGCGGCACACCCAGTGCGGCTCCGGTCAATACGTTATCGGCGTACGCACGGGGCGAAGGACGAAAGGCAATCGAGTAACCCAGGCCGACGATGACGGCCAGCGCCAGGCCGGGCCAAAGGCCCAGCGTGCTGATGAGCGCAAAGCAGCTCGGCAAACCCGCCAGCAATCCAATGACACTCCGGCGTGCTAAGCGGCCCATGAGGACTTCTCGAAATTTATGTGGTGATTGACGCTCACTGCCATCCGATTATAGCCACACTTGTTAAGCTGCCATTACGTGCATGACTGCCTCATCCGGCATCACCGCCGCTTTGCTGAATCAGTTTCGCCACCAGCGCCGTCCAGCCGGTTTGGTGGCTCGCGCCGAGGCCCGCCCCGTTATCCCCGTGAAAGTATTCGTGAAAGAGCACATAGTCGCGCCAGTGCGGGTCGGTCTGGAACTTCGCCAGGCCGCCGAACACCGGGCGACGGCCATCCTCGCCGCGCAGGAAGAGGCGGGTGAGGCGGCGGCTGAGTTCCTGTGAGACTTCCCACAGTGTCAGGAATTGGCCGGAGCCGGTCGGGCACTCGACTTTGAAGTCGTCGCTGTAATAGTGATGGAATTTTTGCAGCGCCTCGATGAGCAGGTAATTCACCGGAAACCAGATCGGCCCGCGCCAGTTGCTGTTGCCGCCGAACAGACCGCTGCGGCTCTCGGCCGGCTCATAATCCACCCGATGCTCCGCGCCGTTGACGTGCAGCACGTATGGATTGCGTTCG
>JBQTJD010000440.1:0-2280 GCA_052387475.1 Anaerolineales bacterium
TTTGGCGAGCGATAGCGCATGGGTCAGGGCAGTGAAGGCCTCGGGGCGTTGGCCAAGTTGTTCGTACGCTCGCGCCGCCACGAGGTCTATTTCAATCACGCGCCTGATTCGACCGGCAGCTTCGGCCCCGGAGCGCAGGCGCGCCAACACCCGCACCGCCTCGGCGGGCCGCGCTTGCGCCAACTGCGAGCGGGCCAGCATCAGCAGCACCGGTTCATTGAGGAAGGTCGGCTCGGAGTCCGCGTGAGTCCTGTTCGTTTCGGCGTATGTCTCCGCCGCGCGCCAATCGCCACTACGCGCCCACAATTGGGCCTGGATAGCGGAATGTGCGAGGAAAGACGTGCGGTGCTGGCGGGTAGGCGGCGCCAAACGCGCCGCCTGCTCAAAAGCCCGCGCCGCGCCGGCGGCGTTTCCACGCGCTTGTTCCACCATACTCAGCCGCGTGAAGGCGCAGACCTGCGCGCCGAGGCTCTGCGTCAGCGTGACGATCTCGACGCCGCGTTGGGCGTGCCGGAGGGCGTCGTCAAGTTGATCCCATTCACGCAACACCTCGACCAGTGTGGTATGGAGGGTCCCCGCGAGGACCAACTCCCCTGCGCCACGCTCTTCCGCGAGGGCCAGCGCGCGCCGGCAGGTGTCGGCTGCCGCGTGCAACTGGCCTTGCACCAGCCGCAGCTCGGCCAATTCATAGAGGGCGACGAGGCTGAAATACACGCCCTCCGCCTCGCTCAACCGGAGGGCTTCAGTGAAACTCTGGGCGGCTGCGGCGGTCTCACCCATCAGCAGTTGCACATTGCCGAGGTTGCGGGCGACGAGGCTGCGCCAAGCGTGAAGGTCCTCAGGCAACTGGCTGAGCGCCTGTTGCGAGAACGCGCGCGCAGCCTCGGCCTCGCCGGACATGATGGCGACAATGGCCCGGATCGTGGCCAACATTCCGCGCAGCGTGGCCCCATCCGTGCGGTCGCGTTGGGTGTTCAACCCGCGTTCGGCGTCGTCGAGCCGGGCGGCGGTGGCGGCGGTATCGCCAGTGATGTTGAGGATCCAGGCATGGAAGAGACACAGACGAGGACGCGCGCGTATCAACTCTTCGGGTAGCGCGGCCAGCCAGTGCTGCAAACGCCCAATTTCCCCGCGCCCCCAAATGATCTCGGCGATTTGCTCGATGAGGCGCGCGGCCTGCTCGGCCTCACCAATCGCCAGTGCGTGATTGACGGCTTCGGCGATAAAGCCATGCTGCTCGTGCCAGGCCGTTGCGCGCCGATGCAGCTCCACTGCCCGCTCCGGCTGGCCCGCCCGCAGCCGCGCACGCAGAAACTCCGCAAACAAGTTTTCATAGCGAAACCAGCGGCGCTCATCGTCCAACGGCGCGAGGAACAAATTGGCGCGCTCGAGTTGATCGAGCAAAGACTGCGACGAGCCGATTCGCCAATCACGCGTGAGTTCATCGCACAATGCTGCCGTCAACCGTTCTGCCACTGCGGTCTCGAGCAGAAAACGTTGCACCGGCTCCGGCTGCTGTTGCAACACCTGCGCCGCCAAATAATCTACGATAAAGCGGTGGCTGCCATTGAAGGACTCGGTCACCGCCGGCCCGGGCTGGGCACGCAGCGCGAGCGCGGCCAGATGCAACCCGGCCGGCCAACCCTCGGTGCGCGACATCAGTACAGCCAGCGCGTCGGCTGGCAGATCAAACTGCAGCGTGTGTTGAAAAAACTGCGCCGCTTCGGCGGAGGTGAAGCGCAGATCAGCGGCCCGAAATTCCACCAATTGATCACGCGCGCGCCACTGCGCCAATGGCAGCGGCGGATCGGAACGGGTGAGTAGCACGAGGTGCGTGTGCGTGGGCAGATGCTGAATCAACATCGCCACGGCAGAGTGCAAGAGCGGATGGGTGAGGGTGTGGTAGTCGTCGAGGACGATCACGACTTCGTCAGGCAGCGCCGTAAGCAGATCCACCAGGCGGGCGACGAGCGTGTCAATCGCGGGCGGCGGCGAGGTGTGCAGGGCTGCCACCAGTGTTTGATTGAACTGCACTTCGAGCGTGGAGAGCGCAGCGACGAGGTTCAGGCCGAAGCGCCCGAGATGGTTATCGCGCGCGTCGAGCGTGATCCACGCGCAAGGCAGGCGTTGCTGCGCGAGCCATTCCACGACCAGCGTCGTCTTGCCAAAACCCACCGGTGCCGAGAGCAGTGCGAGTGGACGGGTGAGGGCGCTGTTGAGTGGCGCCACGAGGCGTGGTCGTAGAACGCTATCACTGCGCAGGGGCGGGCTTTGCAGTTT
>JBQTJD010000441.1:0-11020 GCA_052387475.1 Anaerolineales bacterium
CAGGTGTCGGCCAAGCGGTTTCATCACGAGGTCAAACTGAAATCGTCGGCGGAGGTGGACGGCGAACTAGTCGGCTGGCTCAAAGACGCTTACGCCTTGAGCGCCTGAAACCGGCATATCCAACAAATCTCAATTACTATCCGAATGAAACCACCCAAGAAAGCCCTCGGCGATTTGCCCGTCATCCTAGTTGAAAACCAAAAAGCCTGGGTGACCTGGCTTGCGAAAAATCACACGGCGTCTCCCGGTCTGTGGCTGCAACTGGCCAAGAAAGCGTCGAGCATCCCGTCCGTCACCTACGATGAAGCGCTGGAGGTGGCGTTGTGCTACGGGTGGATTGATGGACAGAAGAACAGCTACGACGAGAAGTCATGGTTGCAAAAGTTCACACCGCGCGGGGCCAGGAGCGTGTGGTCGAAAATCAATCGCGAAAAAACTGAACGGCTGATCAACAGCGGCCAGATGAAACCGGCCGGATTGAAGGCGGTGGAAGCTGCCAAACAAAACGGACAATGGGACGCTGCCTATGACGGGCAAAGCAAGGCCACAGTGCCGGAGGATCTTCAGGCCGCGCTGAACAAGAACGCCAGGGCCAAAGCCTTCTTCGTTACGCTCAACAGCCGCAACCGCTACGCTATCCTGTTCAGGATTCATACGGCCAAAAAAGCCGAGACGCGCGCTCGGCGCATTCAGCAGTTTATCGAGATGCTCGAAAAGAAAGAACTGCTTTATCCGTAGGTGTGACAAGAAAGAAGGCGAATGGAATGGGACGTGTCGTGATTCCCGTGTATCGGCCCAAGCCGGGCAAAGAGGCCGAGCTGTTGGCTGCGGTGCGCGACCATCTGCGCGTGTTGCGCGGCGAAGGGTTAGTGACTGATCGAGCGCCGGTCGTGATGCGAGCACAGGACGGTTCCATTGTCGAGGTCTTCGAATGGCAATCGGCAGAGGCGATTGAGCGCGCACACCACAATCCCGAGGTGCACAAGTTGTGGGCGCGCTTCGAGGCGGCGTGCGAGTACACGACGTTGAGCAGTCTGAGTGAAGCAAGTCAGATGTTCGCGGAGTTTGAACTGGTTGAGTTTGGCAACGGATGATCCCGACAACGACTGCTGTGCGAAGGGGATAAACGAATGCCAACAAACAACGCTGGCGCCTCGCACTACTCAAAGGAGAATGCACAATGACACTACCCGTTGTTCATCAAGTGGAATGGGGTTCGGGTGACGTGGAGGCCCTCAAGACCTTCCTCACCGCGCTGTTCGGCTGGGAGTTCATGCTGCCGATGCCAAGCTATGTGTATTACTTCTGCCGTTTGCCCGAAGGGCCAGGCGTCGGTTTGTTTCAAAATCCGCAAGCCCAGCCGGGTGGTACGCCCAACGTCACCGTGAAAGTGGAATCGATCCCGGCGATGCTGGAGAAAGCGCAGGCGCTGGGCGGCGCGGTGGCCGTGCCACAGACGCCGTTGCCCGGCGGCAGCTTCGCCTTCATCAAAGCGCCGGAGGGCAACCTGATCGGTCTGCATCAACTCGACGGCTAACTTTTTCACCACCAATTTGCGTGATGAACTTGTAAGAAGACTAACCATGACCAGGAAAACCTTCACCGCCAAACTCGAACGCTTCCCTGGCACTGGCACGTGGGTGTATGCCAGCCTGCCCTTCGATGCAGTCAAAGTCTTCGGGGCCAAAGGCCAACTCAAGGTCAAGGGCACACTCGACGGCGCGCAGTTTCGCTCTTCGCTCATGCCGCACGGCGATGGGCGGCACTTCATCGTCGTCAACAAAGCCATGCGCGCGGCGGCGTTTCACGCCGCTGGAGAACCGCTTCTGCGGTTCTCTCTCGCCAGCGAAGCTGGCGCGGCAGCGAAAGCCGAGGTCGGCGATACGGTCACCCTCATGCTCGAACCGGATGCAGCGCCACGGATCGTAACCGCGCCGAAGGATTTGCAGAAAGCCCTCAACGCCAACAAAGCCGCGAAGGCTGCGTTCGGTAAGCTGCCGTATAGCCATCAAAAAGAATACGTCGAGTGGATCGAGTCGGCGAAGAAGGCTGAGACACGACTGAGGCGGGTGGCCTCGGCAGTGGACAAGATTGCGGGCGGCAAAAAGCTAAAGGGTTGACGATGGCAGACTGTATTTTCTGCGACATCCTCGCCGGGCGGTTGCCCGCGAGCTTCACGTATCGGGGCGAGGTGTGTTCGGTCTTCATGGACATTCAGCCGGTGAATCCGGGTCACGTGCTCGTCGTGCCTAACCAACACGCCGCCTATCTGGCCGACCTTGAACCTGAGACCGGCTGGCATATGTTTCAAGTCGCTCAACGCATGGCGGCGGCCTTACGGCGCAGCGGTGTGAAGTGTGAAGGCGTGAATCTTTTTCTGGCGGATGGCGAAGCCGCGATGCAGGAGGTCTTTCACGCCCACCTGCACGTCTTTCCACGCTACACAGGGGATGGCTTCGGCCTCACGTTCGGTCTCAACTATTTCAACCGACCGCCCCGCGACGAACTCGATAGAGTTGCAGCATTGGTTCGAGATGCGCTGTGAACGTTTCAGGATTTCGGCGTTCCTCATCACCCTACTCAGTTTGCCGCGTTGACACCTCGCCGATCCTGCGCCACAATCACCCCACCTTCATTTTGGGAGATGACAACCGATGGCTCGGATTCTGGGCGTGAGCGCGCTGGTCTTGTTCGCCAATGACCCCGCGACGCTGGCGCAGTGGTACGAGAAATGGTTGGGGGTGACGACGATAGAGAACGCCGACGATGGCAACTTCTACGGCGAGATTGACGACCACCACACCGGGTTGACATTTCAGTTCGCGATCTTCAAAACAGCGGAACCGCTGGCGGCGAATGCGCGCGGCGCGATGCTGACCTATCGCGTGGATGACTATGATGTGTTTGTGAGCGGATTGGAACGGGCGGGCCTCACCGTCGAGCGCAGCGCGGAGAAGTATGGGCGCTTCGCCCGCCTGCGCGACCCGGAAGGCAACCCCATCGAGCTGTTCGCGCCGTTCGCCGCGCCGGCCGTTGACCTGTATCGTCACGATCAGTGACGCCAGCACGAGCAGTGATGAAGAATCTCTCGCCAAGCGCGCAAAGGGTGATGGTGCTGTGCGCGCTGGCACTCGCCGCCTGCGCCGGCAACCCGCCCACTTCGGTCATGACGCCGCTGCCGGTGATTGATACAGCAACGCCCGTCGAAGCAGCGACGGCCTCCCCTGCGCCCCCCACCTTCACCGCACTCCCCCCAACTCCAACTCAAACGCAAGCTCCAATTCCGACTCTCACCTCAACCCCCAAAGGCCCGTGCGTCAACGACGCCGAGTTCGTCGAGGATGTGAGCGTGCCCGATGGCGCGCAGTTTTTGCCGGGGCAGACGTTCGTGAAAAAGTGGCGCGTGCGGAATATAGGGACGTGCGATTGGGGGCTGGACTATCGGCTGGTGCTCATCGAGGGTGAGGCGATGACGGCGCTGCCCGGCCTCACGCCGCAGATCGAGTTCGCGCTGTATCCGGCGCGGGCCGGCACACTGGCCGTGTTCGAAATCCCCATGCGCGCGCCCGATGTGCCCGGCACCTACAACGGCCGCTGGCAGCCGCGCGACCCGGCGGGCTTAGCCTTTGGCGCGGTGGTGTTTGTGACGATTGAGGTGATTCCGTTACCCACGCAATCGCCGTAGCGCGAAGGAGAAATCAATGAACGTCCTCGAAGCCATCCGCACCAAGCGCGCCGTCCGCACCTTTACCCAGCAACCCATCCCTGATGAGGTTGTGCGTGAGATTCTCAACGCCGGGCGCCGCTCGCAGAGCAGCAAGAACACGCAACCGTGGCACTTCATCGTCGTCCGTCAACGTGAGACGTTGAAGCAACTGGCGAAGTGCGGCCAATATGCCGGTCATCTGGCCGGGGCCGCGTTTGCTGTGGCGATTGTTTCCTCGGAAGAGTGGGCGTTCGATATCGGGCAGGCCGCAGCCTATATGCAGTTGGCGGCGTGGGAGTTGGGCGTGGGATCGTGCATCGCTTCAATGTGGGAGCCGGAGCGAGCTAAAGAGATTTTGGGCGTGCCATCCGAGCAACATTTCGATATCGCCCTCTCCTTCGGCTACGCCGCTGAATCACCCACCGTGCCGCGCTCGGGAGGCCGGCGCACATTTGACGAAGTTGTGAAATGGGAACGCTGGTGAATGCCGAGTGCTTATGGCGTGGGAGTCGGAAACGGGAGCGGTGTGGGGAAACTTGAACCGCCTGATGAAGAGGCAACGGCAATCAGCAAAAACATCAGCGCGAAGCAGGCTACAAAACCAAGGATGAAGAGCACGAACACGCCGCCGCCGGTGAGACCGACAATCCCCATCCAGCGCGCTCGGCGCGGGTCAAGCGCGTCCTTCGATTGCAGCCAGGCCACTAATCCCAACGCCAGCGCCATGATCGGCAGCGCCCACGCCAGGCCGGCGCACGACAATAGCGCGGCAATGCCGGACAGCAGCGCGGCCAGCGCCATTACATCGACGCTATTGCCTTTGTAGGGAACATCCCGCTGAGGGAGTTGCGCGGCGGATTGCTGGCTGGGGAGGATGCCGTCCGCGTACCGTTCCGGCGGGGTGACCGTTTTTCCCGTTTGCAGCCACTCGGTGGCATGGTCGGGACACAGTCGCTCGCCGCTCTCCGCGTACCACAAACACGCGCCGCACACCGGCCGGCGACAGACCTCGCACTGCTCGACGGCGAGGCGGTCGGGGTGGCGGAAGCATGTTGATTGAGCGGACATTTGTGAAAAGTGATGCGTGAAGCGTGGAGGGAGCACGCTCGACCCTCCACGCTTTACGTTTCACGAAATTACGTTCCTTCTTCCCACGAATTCAAATACTTGTCCTGCTCGGCGGTCAGCGTATCCACCTGCACGCCCATCGCTTGAAGCTTGAGCCGCGCGATCTCGCGGTCTACGGCGTCGGGGATGGTGTACACCTGCTTGTCCATCGTCTTGTAATTCTTCAACATGAACTCGGCGCCAAGCGCCTGATTGGCAAAAGACATATCCATCACGCTGGCCGGGTGGCCTTCGGCGGCCGCCAGGTTGATGAGGCGCCCCTCGCCGAGCACGTTGATGCGGCGGCCATCGTTGAGCGTGTACTGCTCCACGAACTCGCGCACCTGCTTCTTGCCGATGGACATGGTTTCGAGCGCCGGGATGTTGATCTCCACATCGAAGTGGCCGGAGTTGGAGATGATGGCGCCGTCCTTCATCACGTCAAAGTGGTGTTTGTCGAGCACGTGGATGTCACCGGTGACAGTGCAGAAGATGTCGCCGACTTTGGCGGCCTGCGCCATCGGCAGCACGGTGAAGCCATCCATCACCGCTTCGAGCGCGCGCAACGGTTCAATCTCGGTGACGACGACGTGCGCGCCCATACCCCGTGCGCGCGAGGCCAGACCGCGCCCGCACCAACCGTAGCCGGCGACGACGAAGGTTTTGCCCGCCAGCAACACGTTGGTCGCGCGGACGATGCCGTCAATGGTGCTTTGGCCGGTGCCATAGCGATTGTCAAAAAAGTGCTTCGTGGCCGAATCGTTTACGGCTAGCACCGGGAACTTGAGCACGCCGCCTGCCGCCATCGCGCGCAGACGGATGACGCCGGTGGTGGTCTCTTCCGTGCCGGCAACAATGTCCTGCACCAGTTCGGTGCGATTCTTGTGGATTTCGCTTACGAGGTCGCAGCCATCGTCCATCGTCATATGCGGCTTGTGATCCAACGCGGCCTTGATGTGTTTGAAGTACGTGTCGCGGTCTTCGCCTTTGATGGCGTACACCGGGATCTCATCGTGGGCCACAAGCGAGGCGGCCACGTCGTCCTGCGTGGAGAGAGGGTTGCTCGCGCACAGCACCACATCCGCGCCGCCGGCTTGCAGGGTGCGCATGAGGTTGGCAGTCTCGGCGGTCACGTGCAAGCACGCGCTGACGCGGACGCCTTTGAGCGGCTGTTCTTTCTTGAACCGCTCCATCACCTGCCGCAGCACCGGCATTTCCTGCTCGGCCCACTGAATACGGTAGCGGCCGCCATCAGCCAGAGATGAATTTTTGATGTCGTGTTCGATGGTCACTGGTAACTCCTCTTGAGAATTCAGAAGTCAGGAGTCAGAACTCAGAAGTTTGATGCGATATTCTGACTCCTGACTTCTGACTCCTGAGAACTAAAACAGTTCGTTGAGCAACTCCCCATCGTCGAAATGCTGACGGAAGCGAGTCATAAACTCCGCGCGGGTGTAATAGTGATTCTGTGGGCCGGTCTGCTCGAGGCAATAGGTCGCGGCGAGGGCGCCCACTTGCCCGCACAACGCCCACGGCCAGCCGGCCGCCACGCCACGCAGCAGCCCACCCCGAAAGGCATCGCCCACGCCGGTCGGGTCCGCGATCCGTTCCGGCGGCACGGAGGCGATGTCGGTGCGCACGCCATCGACGCAGATGCTCGCGCCCTGCGCGCCGCGCGTGACGACCAGCGCGTGGACGTGCCTGAGGATGTCGGCTTCGCCCCAGCCCGTCATCTTCTCGATAAGCCCAAACTCGTAATCGTTGACCGTCAACGCCCACGCGCCATCCACATCCTCACAGACTTCTGCGCCCGTCATGCGCGCCAGTTGCTGGCTCGGATCGAAGACATAGCGCAGCTTCAACTCTTTGCACTCGCGCACGAACTTGCGCATGGCGTCGGGCGCGCTGGGCGAAATCACTACGAGGTCGGGGCGCTGGCTCAAATCGTACAGTGATTGCACCGAGGCAAAACCCATCGCGCCGGGATAGAACGAGGCGATTTGCGCGTTGGCTTTATCGGTGTTGGCGAAGAATGACGCGGTGAACGTGCCTTCGATGGTCTTGATTGCGCCGCAATCCACGCCATTTTTTTCGAGCCAGGCTCGGTATTCGCCAAAATCCTCGCCGACGGTGCCCATGACTGCGGCCTGCCCACCCAACAATGCGAAGTTGTACGCGATGTTCGGCCCGATACCCCCGCGCTGACGCGTCATGCTATCCACCAGAAAACTGACGCTGATGGACTCGATCTTCTCCGGCAGGATGTGATCCTTGAAATAGCCGGGAAAGGTCATCAAGTAATCATAGGCGATAGAACCGGTGAAAAGGATTCGCATACCACATCAATTACCACTTACCAATTACCTGGGCGAGTAATTAGTAATTTGTAATTCTCCTCGCACCGCCCGTGACAGATTAGTGACGAACGGTGGGCGGATGATGCCGTTCTCCGTAACAATAGCGGTGAGATATTTGTTTGGCGTCACGTCAAAGGCGGGGTTGCGGGCCGTGATGCCCTGCGGCGTGGCGCGTTCACCCTTCACGTGAATCTCGAGCACTTCCTCCGCGTCGCGTTCTTCGATCGGGATTTGATCACCATGCGCGAGCGAGAGGTCAACGGTGGAGGTGGGCACGACGGAATAAAACGGCACGCCGTTCTCTTTGGCCAGCACGGCGAGTTGATACGTGCCGATCTTGTTGGCGACATCGCCATTCGCCGCCACGCGATCCGCACCGACCAAACACAAGTTCACTTGACCTTTGCGCATGAAATATCCGGCCGCAGTATCCGAGATCAAATCGAAGGGCACGCCCGCTTGCTGCAACTCCCACGCCGTGAGGCGCGCGCCCTGCAAGCGCGGGCGGGTCTCATCCACCAGCACCCGAATCTTTTTACCCTGCGCATGCGCGGCAAAAACCACACCGAGCGCGGTGCCAAAATCCACCGCGGCCAGCGCGCCGGTGTTGCAGTGGTGCAAAATCGTGTCGCCGTCTTCCACCAGCGTGGCCCCGTGTGCGCCCATGCGTTGGTTCAACGCCACGTCTTCGTCGGCGAGCCGCTGCGCTTCGGCCAGCAAAGCTTGCCGCACGTCGTCGGCAGTGTCGAGGTCTTCATTCACGGCCACCCGCATCAACCGGTCCAGTGCCCAGGTAAGATTGACGGCAGTAGGTCGCGACTTCGCTAACACCGCGCGGGCGGTTTCGAGATCGCGCAAGAGTTGAGCACGATCCGTTGCCTTACTTTGGAACGCGGCCAGCGCGAGGCCAAAGGCCGCCGTCGCTCCGATAGCCGGCGCCCCGCGCACGACCATGTCGGTGATGGCGCGGGCCATGTCGCGATAGTCGCGGAAGATCGGTTGCTCAAAGCGGCCCGGCAGCAGCCGCTGATCGATCATCCGCACACCGTCATCGAACCAGTCAACCGTTCTCAACTTCAACCCTCTTGTGGAGCAGACACGAAAAACGCGCTCAGTGCGAGAGCGCGTACTTGCCAACACCTCGTCAAGCGCGCGCGATTATAGCATGCAGGGAGGTCGTGTAAAGAGGACGAAAGCGGGCTTGCGCAAAGTTACTGATCTATGTTGCGGCGCAGCCTGGGCGGCCGCTCAAGTCGCTCTGAGTCAAAGAACCGCCCACCCTCGACGTACTGGCGTAGCGACTCAGTCAACACCCTCCAGCGGGGCCGGCCATCGACCACGGTCTTGCGCCCCCGCACCACCCCGGTACGCAATAAACGACGCAGCGTGTTGGCATGCAGACCGCTGACCTGAATCGCTGTCTCCAATGAGATGTAATCGTCAATCATGGCAACGTGTCTTTGTGTGGCCTTGGTATCATTCACTCCCGCCAGACTTGGGGCTTGAATGTAGAACAAATGTCGTATAGAGTCAAAGGCCTTGCGTTTCAAGGTGTTTTAAGCAGGTTTGTACCCATGCGTGATGATTACCTGGCTCAATTCATCGTCGGAGTTTCCACCGCGCTGGTGGCCGCAGTGTTCAATCTGGCGATCACCGGGCAGATCAACGGCTGGTGGGTGCTGGTGGCATTCGCGGCGCCTATCGGCGTGTTGCAGCTTTATCAACGCGTCGGCCTTTCTCCCACGCGCGAGTGGCGCGTGCGCGATAACGAGTTGAGCACAGCGATTGGGCAATCGGTAGGCGATGGCGCGTGGGAACTCGATGCAACCGAAGTACGACCGTGGGCGGTCTACGGCCCATGGAAGCCGCTGGCGCACGGCAAGTACCGAGCTACGTTTCAATTGAAGATCAGCAGCGTTGCAGGCGACCAGCCCGTCGTAGATATTGATGTGGCCGCGCGGCATGGCAAGAAGATCATCGCGTTGCGGACTTTGACCGCCCGCGACTTTGGCAAAGCCGATAGCTTCCAGCGCTTCCCACTCGACTTTTATTTGTTGCAGGATGAGAACGAAATCGAATTCCGTGTCTCAACCAAAGGCATCGCGCGGCGCGTGGTGCTGGATAGCGTGAAGGTCGTGCGGCGGCTGTGATCAACGAATTCACGGAAGAATGATTTGATTGAACGGATTTGCTTTCTTTCGTTCAATCAAGCTTCAATCTGCTCAATCCGTTGACGCTTATGTCCGTTCACATCGCTCTCAAGTCCACATGCTATTATTCGCCGCATGTTCCCACGCGCTGCCTTCTGCCTTTTGCTTTGTGCAGCCTGCCTGCTGGCATGCGGCGCGCCATTACCCTTCATCGGCCCGACCGCAACGCCCACCGTCACGCTGACCCCAACCCAATCGCCCACGCCCACACACCCCCCCACGCCGACACCCACTCCCACCCCGCTGCCCGCCGCCCGCATCGTGCAAGCAGATGAGGCGCTGTTTGCCGGGGATTGGAACCGCGCCATTGCAGAATATCAACAGGTGGCGCGAGAAAGTGATGACGAGCAATTACGCGCCTCCGCGCAGATCGGGTTGGGCAAAGCGCGGCTGTACTCCGGCGACCCTCAGACCGCGGCGCAGGAATTCGCGCTCGTGCTGGACCAATTTCCGAACTCGTCACTCGTCGCCGACGCGCACTTCCTGCTTGGCGAGACCTTTCGGGCGCTGGGCATGTGGGCGCAATCGGTGGAGGGCTATCGCAACTATCTCTCAGCCCGGCCCGGCCCACTTGAGTCGTACACGCAGGAGCGCATCGCACAGGCGTTGATGTTTGCCGATGACACAGCGGGCGCGGTAGAGGCCTATGCCGCCGCCATCGCCGCGCCCCGTGTCGGTGATGTGAACGCGCTGCGCACACAACTCGCGCAACTTTATTTGGCGCAAAACGATTTGCCGAGCGCGCTGGCTCAATACGATGCCATCCTGCAAACGACCGATCAGGATACGTGGAAGGCGCAGGCGCTGGTGTTGAGCGGCAACGCGCTGTACGCTGCCGGAGAGTCGCAGGCGGCCTACGAGAAATATCTGGCCGCCGTCAACAACTATCCCGCCGCGCCGGTTGTGCTCGAGGGGTTGCGTGTGCTGGTGAATGATGGCGTGCCGGTGGACGAATTACAGCGCGGGCTGACCAACTATCACGCCGAAAACTACGAGCCGGCCCTGGCCGCGTTTGACCGCGCGCTGACCGCCGACCCGCAAAACGTTATGGCGCTGTATTACAAAGGCCGCACCTTCGTGGAGTTGCAACGCAACTTCGAAGCGATCGTCGCCTTTCGGAAAATCGTGTCGAACTACCCGGACGACCCGCTGTGGCCGAATGCGTATTTTCAAATTGCTTTCATTCAAGACTTTCCGGAGGATGTGCAGACCTTCAGGGATTTTGCCCGCGCCGCACCGGACTCGCCCGACTCGCCCGATGCGCTCTTCCGCTCCGCGCTGTTGTGCGAACGCAACGATGACTTTGCGACGGCGGTGCTGATTTGGACGCAACTCGCGCAGGAGTATCCTCACGCCGAGCAGGCGGCGGATGCGGCCATGCAAGCCGGCCTCGTGCTTTATCGAGCGGAAGAGTATTCATCAGCTCTGCAACGTTTTGAGCTGGCGGCTTCGCTCGGCGATGTTAGCGAGCAGGCACGCGCGTGGCTGTGGATCGGCAAAGTACGGATACGGCAGAACAATCCCGAGGGCGCGCAAGAGGCATGGACGACGGCCAGTGCGCTTGATCCCGGAGGCTATTACTCACTACGTGCCGGCCAATTGTTGCGCGATGAAAGGCCCTTCACCCCGCCGACCGGTTT
>JBQTJD010000442.1:0-6268 GCA_052387475.1 Anaerolineales bacterium
CCTCGGCCGGCTTCATCGCCGGCGCCACTGTCGGTCCGCTGGTGGCTCAACTTCTCACGGGCAATGATTCGCTCACCGGCGTGCCAGCTGCGGTGTACATGGCGGGTGGCGCCCTCGGCGCTTACCTTTCGGCGCGCTACATGGAACAGGCGGGGCGTCGCCGTGGGCTGGCACTGGGTTTCATCGTCGGCGTGATCGGCGCGCTGGGCGCGGGTCTGGCAGTCTTGTTGGGCAACTTCATCTTCTTTCTTGCCAGCTTTGTGTTGATGGGGGCCTCGCGCGCCAGCTATGATTTAGCCCGCTACGCGGCCGCGGAGATGCACCCGGCAGAAGTGCGCGGCCACGCGATCAGCCGCGTGGTATTGGGTGGCACGCTCGGCTCCGTCTTTGGGCCGATTGTGATTGTGCCGCTGATGGGGCAGTGGGCTGCGTCGCTCGGTTTCAATGAGTTGGCCGGTCCATGGTTCGCCAGCGCCGCGCTGTTTATGATCGGTGCGCTGTTAATGGTAGGCTGGCTGCGGCCCGACCCAAGCGAGTTGGCCCTGCAAGTGCCAACGACCGGAACTGACGTGTCCGGATTGCAACGCCCATGGATGACTATTCTGCGTTTGCCACAGACCCAGGCCGCTCTCAGCGCGTTGATCTTAGGCCAGGTGGTGATGGTGGCGATCATGGTGATCACCGCAGTGCACATGAACCACCACGGCCACTCACTGGTCGATATTTCATTCGTCATCTTCGCGCACACGCTGGGGATGTTTGGCCCGGCCGTGATCAGCGGACGGCTGGCTGATCGGTGGGGGCGTGGGCCGGTGATTGTGACCGGCGCGGTGCTCCTCATTGGCGCGTGTCTGCTTGCGCCGCTGTCACAGAATGCCTTTGTCATCGCCGTCGCGTTGCTGCTGCTTGGCCTCGGCTGGAATTTCTGCTATGTGGCCGGCGGCGCGCTGCTCACCGACAGCCTCATGCCCGCCGAGCGCAGCCGCTGGCAAGGGGCGACGGATTTGATGATCAATGTGGCCTCCGGGATTGGCAGTCTGGGCAGTGGCGTAGTGTTTGCAGCGTTGGGCTACACGCTCATGGCCGGCGTGGGCCTCATCGCCACCCTTATTCCCTTGGCCTTCACGGTGCGCTGGCTGTGGCTGCGTCAGGTCGTAGTGCTGGCGCCGGCGGCTGATTGAGTTTGAGGATAGTGGAGAACGCGTATGGCTGAAGCACGTTTGCTCATCATCGAGGACAATGACGAGATCGCGCAGATGCTGGTGCTGTTCTTTGGCGCGCGCGGCTACAAGTTGGGCGTTGCGCCGGATGGGGCCAGCGCGCTACAAAGTGTGCGTGAGGCGTTGCCCGACCTGTTGCTGCTCGATGTGGGGCTGCCCGATATCGATGGCTTCGAACTGCTCAATCAGATGCGCCAAAGCCCGCGCACGCGTTACATCCCCGCCATCTTCCTGACGCAACGCTCAAAGAAGATCGACAAACTTACCGGGCTGCAACTCGGCGCGGACGATTTCATTTCCAAGCCGTTCGACATCGAGGAACTCTATTTGCGCGTGCAAAACTCGGTGGCGCGCGCGCGGCGCGAAAACCTCAACGACCCGCAGACCGGTTTGCCCACCGGCAGCATCGTGCGTGAGGAAGTGGCGCGTGCGCATGGGAAAGCCAGCCGCGCGGTGTTGCAATTCCGGTTTCGACATCTGAGCGAGTTCCGCGACCAATATGGCGCGCTGGCTGGCTCTGATCTACTGCGCTACACCGCCCTCATGCTCAACCGAGTGTTGAATACGCTGGGCCGGGCCGATGATTTTCTCGGTCGCCCGGATGATGAGTCTTTCACCATCATCTGCGGCGCCGAGCGCGCCGACCTCATCCGCCGCACGGTGCTGGAGCGGTTTGAGGCGGATGCCGCTCAGCATTATGCTTTGGGCGAACGCATGGGTGACAAGATCAAAGTGCATACGCTCTCCGGCAAGGATGTGACTCTGCCGCTGGTGAGGCTGGAAAGCGCGTAAGGTTGTGGTAGAATGCCGCGCCAAAAGCTGACGCAGTCAGCGTTGGCCCCCATCGTCTAGTGGACCAGGACGCGGCCCTTTCAAGGCCAAAACAGGGGTTCGAATCCCCTTGGGGGCACTCTCGATGCCACACCCATTTGTTCGCGGGTGTGGTTTTGTTTTCGGGCTATACACCTAAAATCAGCAATCTAAAATCCTATGACCGACACTCAACAAGTGATCTATTCGATGGTGCGCGTCAAGCGCATCTTCCCGCCCAACCGCGAAGTCATCCGCGACATCTCGCTCGGTTTTTATTACGGCGCGAAGATCGGCGTGCTCGGCCTCAACGGTTCGGGCAAGAGCACGTTGCTGCGCATCATGGCCGGCGTGGATCACGACTACCTCGGCGAAACGCAACTGAGCAAAGGGTACACACGCGGCTTACTTGAACAGGAACCGCAACTCGATTTGACCAAGACCGTGCGGCAGGTGGTCGAGGAAGCTGTGCGACCGATTGTGGAAGCGATACGACAATTCGACGAGGTGAGCGCGAAGTTCGCTGAGCCGGACGCCGACTACGACAAGCTCATCGAAGAACAAGCGAAGTTGCAGGAATACATTGACAAGCACGACGGCTGGAATTTGGACAGCCGCCTCGAATTAGCGATGGATGCGTTGCGCTGCCCGCCGCCCGATACGCCCATTAACATCCTCTCCGGTGGTGAGCGCCGCCGCGTAGCGCTCTGCCGTTTGCTGCTCACTGAGCCGGACATCCTGCTGCTCGACGAGCCGACCAACCACCTCGACGCCGAGTCGGTGGCCTGGCTGGAGCGGCATTTGCGCGATTATCAAGGCACCGTCATCGCCGTCACCCACGACCGCTATTTTCTGGATAACGTTGCCGGCTGGATTCTCGAACTGGATCGCGGGCACGGCATCCCGTGGCGTGGCAACTATTCTTCGTGGCTCGAGCAGAAGCAAGACCGCCTGGCCAAAGAGGAGCGGGCGGATACCAAACGACAAAAAACGCTGGAACGCGAGTTGGAATGGATTCGGATGTCGCCCAAAGCGCGACAATCGAAAGGCAAAGCGCGCGTCACCGCGTATGAGAAGTTGCTCGATCAGGACGCCGAAGCGCGCCGTGAGGATTTGGAAATCTACATCCCACCCGGCCCGCGCCTCGGCGATATCGTTATTGAGTTCAAAGGTGTGACGAAGGCCTATGGCGACCGGCTGTTGATGGATAACTTTGATCTCAGTGTCCCGCCCGGCGGCTTGATCGGCGTCATCGGGCCGAACGGCGCGGGCAAGACCACCTTGTTGCGGATGATCGCCGGTCAAGAGCAGCCGGATAATGGCGCGGTGACTCTTGGGCAGACGGTGAAGCTGGCCTACGTTGAGCAATTGCGCGATTCGCTTGAGGCGGAGAAGAACGTGTGGGAGGAGATCACCGGCGGCGTCGAGACTATGCAGCTTTGCCATCGTAAGCTCAACTCGCGCGGCTACGTTTCGTCGTTCAACTTCCTCGGCGCTGATCAACAAAAGAAAGTCGGTGTGCTCTCGGGCGGTGAGCGCAACCGCGTGCTGCTGGCGAAGATGCTGAAGGAAGGTTCGAACGTGCTGATGCTCGACGAGCCGACCAACGACCTCGACGTGAACACGCTACGCGCCCTCGAAGAGGCGCTGGAGGAATTCGCGGGTTGCGCCATCGTCGTCAGCCACGATCGCTGGTTCCTCGACCGCATCGCCACACACATCCTCGCCTTTGAGGGCGACAGTCAGATTCGATTCTTTTACGGCAACTGGAGTGAGTACGAGGCCGACCGCCGCAAACGGCTGGGCCTCGACGCCGAGCGCCCGCATCGCATTTCGTATCGCAAGCTCACCCGCTAAAGGACGTAGGTGAGCAGATGGGAAAGTGGGCGGGTGAGATCGCCCACCTGCTCACCCGCCCACCTGCTCCCCATGCCCCCTCGCACTCGCGGTTTCCTTATCGCCCTGATCGGCGTCACGGCGTGGGCGTTCACCGCCATCTTCATCGCCTATCTTTTTCAGCGCTACACGCTCACACCCTTCACGCTGACATTTTGGCGCGCGTTGATGATGGCTGGCGCGGCGCTCATTGGGTTGGCGATTTGGCAGCCGTCCGCCATTCGTATTGCTCGGCGCGATGTGCCCTTCTTTCTTGCGTATGGCTTTATCGGCCTGGCGGTCTTCAATACGCTGTGGACGTTCAGCGTACAGTTCAACGGCGCGAGTGTGGCGACGGTGCTGGCCTATAGCTCTCCGGCCTTCACGGTGATATTGGCTCGGCTATTTCTACGTGAAGGGCTAACGTGGCCGAAGCTGGCGGCAGTGGTGTTGAGCCTCGCGGGCTGCGTGCTGGTGGTGAAGGCGCACTCGCCTGAGACGTGGCGCGTGAACGCACTCGGCATCATTGTCGGTCTGGCCTCCGGGCTGGCATTTGCGTTTTACAACTTGATGGGGCGGTGGAGCGCTGGGCGTTTCAGCAGTGCGTGGACGGTGACGGGTTACGGTTTTCTGTTTTGCGCTGCGGCGATGGCGTTCACGCAAACGCCCGCCACCCTCTTCAGCCTCGGCGCGGCGTGGGATGGCTGGTTGATTTTGATCGCCCTTGCGCTTGGCCCATCGCTGCTCGGCTTTGGGCTGTATACGCTGAGCCTGCGCTACCTCGAAGCCAGCACCGCTTCGCTCATCGCCACGCTCGAACCCGTCATCACGGCGCTGGTCGCCATCCCGCTGCTCGGTGAGTGGATGGACGGCGGGCAATGGTTTGGCGCAGGGCTGATCTTACTTGCGGCGGTGTTGATCACGGCCCGCTCGCCGTCCACATCCCGCTGACATCAAGCGTTGCGCCGGGGCAGCGCGTGTCGTTGGTCGAAACGAAAACGTATCGAAAGTTGCCCGTGGCTTCGGAAACGGAAGAGAATTGGCCTTCGATGTTTGTGCCATTTGGGAATTCGAAGGCAAACTGGTCGTTGACGATGGGGAAAAACGCCTCCTCGGCCGTTCGCCACCCGCTGATTTCTGCGAGCGGATTCTGGCAGTAAACGAGTGCGCCGCGTGGAAAGCGCAAGGCGATGAGCGTAATCTGCCGATCGTCGGTCACGGTAAATGAGATGGTCCAACCCCGCTCGGTCTGGCCCGACCATTGGCCGGGCTGGGCGATGGGTGTGGGTGGCACGGTGGGGGTCGGCGTGGACGTTGGGGGAGCGCCGGGCGTGGTGGTCGCTACGGCTGCGGCGGCCTCCGGAAACTCGGTCGCCCACGCGCTGACTTGCGCGGCGTCAATCGTTTGCGCCGTTGAGGGGTCTTGCCCAAACGCCGCAATCTCCGCCTGCTCGCCGGCCTCCAAATCCACAAACGCGCCACTGCGCGCGGTCAAACGGCACGCGCCTTCGAGACACGTCACAATCATGTGGCCGTTGGCAGCGAAATACTCCACGCTCATCAGCGAACCGCGCACCGTCGCCACGCCGACCGGGGTTTCGATCTCAAAAATCCCGCCGCCCAACGCCTGCGTCACCGCGAGCCACACCTTGCCCGCGTCGAGTAAAAAGCGTGTGACGGGGTCGTTCGGCGACGGTGATAACTCGGTGAGGGTGAACGTAGTGCTGGCGGCCAGCCGGATCACGCTGCCATCGGAGATGTCCACCCGCGCGCGGGACTCTGCGCCGGTCTTTACGCCGCCGTTGGCAGCGACCGTTTGCCCCTCGGAAGCGGCGGCCCAATCCGCAGCCGCGCGTGGCCGCGCTTCCACCTCATGCCACAATTCCGAGAGCACCGCCGAGCGCGGACGTGGAGTCGGCGTGATGGTGGGCGTGGCGGAGGCCGTCGGAGTGGAGGAAGGAGTCGGCGTTGTGGTGGGCGTGGGCGAGGCAGCCAACGGGCCGCACGCCGCAGTCAGCCAGATTGTGAACACGCACGCAGCCATCAGGCGGAACGGCATTTATTCTCCACCGGTTTACTCATAGCGAACGGTTTGCGTTACCTGCTGGCGGGCGGGACTTGGCCTCGGCTTGGGAGCAGGATTCTGTTTGGGTGTAGAGAAAGCCCGAAAATGCCGCAGAATCCCGCCAGTCAGGTGCATCCCCCCAGCCCACGCGCGGGCTTCCCGCACGAAAGAAACCGAGGGGCAGCCTGGCAATTCATCGTCTCGGTCTGGATCAAAGGGTATATGATGATGCCGCCACGTTCCAGAACTAAGACCGTAACACCGACTGGTGCTCGTGCTCACTTGATGAGCCAAAGCC
>JBQTJD010000443.1:0-1817 GCA_052387475.1 Anaerolineales bacterium
GTTCGCCGGTGACGTTGGGCGGGGGGATGGCGATGACGAACGGCCTGCGGCTCGGATCGTGCCCCGGCTCATTCGGGTCGTTGGCCGGTTTGAACCAGCCGTTCTTTTCCCACCACGCGTACAACTCGCGCTCGATGGATTGGAAGTCGTAGGTTTTGGGGAAGTCGTTCGATGACATTCAGACCTCGGCGAAGGGCTATTGGTAATGGGTAATTGCGCCGTGCGGCAAGACGGCATGCACGCCGCGCACGCCGTTGACGATTTGTGTAATGCGTAAATCCACGACCAGGCTTGCAAGTGCCAGTGCGTGCTGCTGGTCAAAACCATATTGCTCGTTCATCAATTCGAGCATCGCCTCCAGCGCGCGATACGTCGCCTCGTTCAAATCCTCGTGCAAGCCGAAGGTGAGCCAACCGATGGGGGTGTTGGCGCGCGGCGCGCTTAACTTCAAGTCGGGCAGCAGCTTGAAGGTCAGTTGCACATGCTCCATCGGGCACTCGATAGCCGTGACGCACACTTCGCCGTCGCCCTGCACGGCGTGCCCATCGCCCACCGAGAACAATCCACCTGCCACTGCAACCCGCAGATAGAGCGTGCTGCCGGGCACCAGTTCCTTGCAATCGAGATTGCCACCGGTGACGCGCGGCGGGGCGGTGGAGTGCAGGCCCGGCTCATCCGGTGGCATGCCCATGACGCCCATGAAAGGCCGCAGGGCGAGCGTGTGGCCGAATTGGTTGCGCCCAGTCAACTGATCCGGGTCAAGCGACCAGATCATCATAAATTCCTTCTCTGTCAAACTCAGACGCTCATTCACAGGATGCGGCCAGCCGCCCGCAAACGTCCAGCCATAAGGCCCGGGACGAATCGCGTCAATCGTGACGGCCAACGTCATGCCCGGCTGCGCGCCTCGAACCGCAATCGGCCCGCACAGCGCGTGACCGGCATCCCGTTCGGGATCGCGCGGCTCGAACTTGCGGCGCTCTGTGCTGTCGAGGCGCGGCGCTTCCAGCCCCCAGCCCGCATCTAACGTGCGATAGATCACGGTGTCGCCGGGGTCAATGGTCAGCACCGGCGGCAACTCGCGTGAGAACTTGCCATGTAACGTGCGGCGTTCAGGTTTGATGCGATGGATAGTCATGTGTGTTTCCAAATGCTATTTTCACAGTTCATGTCGCCCTGAGCGCTGCCGCATTGGGCCGGCATCTCGAAACTCTGTCGCGCGAAGGGCCTCGCGTTGCGTCGAAGAGCCCTTCGCGCGACAAAGCCCGTGAATGGCAAAGGCCAGGCGTACGCGCTCAGGGCGACATCAATTGTTCATCTCAAAAAACGAAACGGCCTTTCATCCGTGAGGACGAAGGCCGTAGCTTCCGTGGTGCCACCTCAGTTCACTGGCCAAAGCCGGTGCGCTTGGTTCGCTGTATCGGGCTGTCCCGCGTTGCTTAAGCAAGCGCGCTTTTGCGCTTGTCGTTCTGCAACGAACTCACGAGTGACGTTCGGCGGCTTGCACTATGCGGGCTTTCAGCCGTGGCCCGGCATTTCTGTCAGAGCGTGGCCGCTTTTTGCGGCCCACCGCTTACTCTTCTCGGTCAACGTTTGAATATAAAGTTGCGGCGATTATACCTCACCCCTTGACCGGGAGTCTGGGCGGAGGCGGCCCGGAGGTGAGGTAGAATGCCCGCCGCTACATTTACGGAGAGGGATATGCCCAAAGTGACTTCAATCAAAGAGATTTTCGATGGGATGCCAAGCGCGTTTCTGGCCGAGAAGGCCGCCGGCATCAACGCGGTGATTCAATTCGAGATGACAGGCGACGGTGG
>JBQTJD010000444.1:0-1965 GCA_052387475.1 Anaerolineales bacterium
AAATCGAGGCGGCCCGAAATCTCGCGGCTGACGCGATAGAGCAGGTCGAGGCGTTGATGTTCAGTGAACGGGGCGGTGGTCATACCATCAAAATGAGTTTAAGGATAAGCTCAATAAAACAACTAGCACCCTGAGCGAAGCGGCGTTCCTTCGACTGCGGCCCGCCAAATGCAGGCGGGCCTCCGCTCAGGATGCGCCTCTGCTTTTCTGCAAGCCGCGCAGTCGAAGGGGCGCTCTTATCCCAAGCTCAAGTTACAGTAACAGTGCGGCGCAGTTCGATGCGCCGAAACGATTCGATAAAGCCAAAGGCGCGCAGGGCGGGCAGGTGCGGGTCAGCGGCCGCGATGTTTTCGACCTGCGTATCCAAATCCGGGAAGCGCCGGTACAAATGCGCGAGCAGGTTGCCGGCCACGCGCTCCGGCTCACCGTGCTGCGTGCACAGCACCAGCCGCGACAGCATCAGGGACAGGCCGCGAAATTTCTGCTCGTGAAAGATCAGCCAGCCGCTGCTCCCATCCGGCTCCGCGACCAGCAGCGCCTGCAACTGATCGACGCGGGCCAGCGAGTCGGTCTCCGTAATCCAGGTGATGAGATCATCCCGCTCGGCAAGGAGTTTCAGTGCCTCATCACGCTTCAACCATTTCGCGTTGCCCTGCGGCTCCAGCGTTGAGGTGGCCGGTGGACGCCGCAACACCAGCAATTCATGCGACGGCTGAAACCCCGCCTGCGCGAACAGATTATACGCGGGTTCATTGTTCTGAATGACTTCCAATTGCACCGACGCCTGCCGGCGCTCGCGGCTCATGTGCAGCAACGCTTCCACCAACGCGCGGCCCACGCCCTGCCGGCGCATGGCGGGGATGACGCCGAGGCGCGTGACCCAACCGCGCGTCCCGCGGACACCCAACATCCCCAACCCACGTATCGTCTCGCCCTCGAGCGCCACGAACGAGGCCTCGAGGTCAACATGGTAGAGGTGGATATATTCGGCCAGGCGCGCGGCGTTCATCGGCATAGGCACGAGGTAGTCTACGCGCGTCTGGTTGTAAGCGTTGGTGAGTTGTTCAATCGTGAACGTGCTGGCGGTGACGAGGCGAATGGCGGGCGGCTTGACTTCCGCCGTGAGCGTGGCGGCGGACATCACCGATGACCCTCGCGCAAATAGCTGGAGACCTGATCGGCGAAGCGCGCGACGTTGATGGGCTTACGGATGTAGCCATCGCAGCCGTAGGCTTCCACCATTTTGCGGGCGGTCTCCTCCGGCCAGGCGGTGCAGGCGATGATGGGGGTGTCGGCCAGCTCAGGGATGCGGCGCATCCACGTCGCCAGCGTCTGCCCGTCGGCATCCGGCAGGCCGAGGTCGAGCAGGATGAGATCAGGCGGGTCGTCCACCGCCCGTTGCAGAGCGGAATCCGCATCGGGGGCGTGCTGCACGCGGAAACCGCGCGCCGCGAGCACGCGCCGGGCCAGTTCGTAATTATCCGGATTGTCTTCGACAATCAAGACGTTCGGCATCGCGCGCGGATTGTAGCATACGGCAAATGGGGGAGGTTCGGGAGGGGGCCGCCAGTGCGAACCGTTTGCTAACGACGCTATGAAAGGGCAAATAGAAAGGCCGGTCGCCGACCGGCCTTTCTCAAGCGAAAGTGCGCCTCGCGCTAGCGATTAATGCCGTTATAGGCAAAAGCATTATCACCAGAGCAGTTCGTGCAAGACCCATTGCCAACTGCCACGAGGGGTTGGTTGGATGTGATTACGGCTGACCCGATGTATTGGTCGTATAAGCCACTCACGTTTGGCAAATAAAGACCTCGAGCATCGCCGGGCGGGATAGTCAGCAATGAAGTAGTTACAATATTTCCACTTGCGTCGTAAAATGTTACCGTAGCGTTCGCAGTTTGTGTACCTGCATTCTGAGCGTGTACCCCTCCCGCCCAAAGCTTCCCATCTCCAAAGTTGGTGTTT